>DASXOZ010000016.1 GCA_036493895.1 Candidatus Binatia bacterium
AGCGCATAAATCAGGACCCCTCGGCGGCCGGGATCGTGATGTCAATTACCATCGAGAACAGAGTAATGCGGCTAGACATCACGGCGATGCCTGGAACTACGAGTGTGGCTGCGGCAATGCGGGTCGTGTTGATGACGGCACGATTGGCCAAGCCTGACTACGCGGAGATGCGTTTCGCCAACGAGGGGAAGGATCTCTTTGTGATCGACGGCAGTGCGATCCGCGACATCGGACGACAGTTTGTTTGGGCGGAGGAAGACAAAGGACAAAACCCGATTCATCTTATCCGGCTATTCATAGATGCATTGCGATACCCAGACGGCACTCGCGTTGCGCCTGTGTTCCCAGGCTCTCTGTTTGGCGACACCTCGGTCGCAATCAAGACGATGACGGATATTTTCAACCCGGAGTGGGTCATAAAAGGAACGAGGATTTTTTAGTTTCTCGCGAGGATCGACGCGGCATAACCTCGGCTCCGTCAGGTGCGTCTGAGCTTCAAGAATTTGCAGACCCCATCCCCATGCCAGCGCGAGCACGCCAGGGTTTTCAGATCAGAACCAGAAGTAGGTGATGCCGTACCTAGCCTTCTCACGGGACTTACGACCGAAAGCCGCCTTTTCTTCGACCCGGAAGGCGCCGCGCATCGGTAGCTCATCGGTAGCGCCCCGCGACGGCGCAAGCTGGCAGTCCGTAAGTTTTTGATTTTGCTGGAGCTGACGCCCGGATTCGAACCGGGGACCTGCTGATTACGAATCTCAGGATGTCCTATCGTCGGGCGATACACCGCGACAAGGCGAGACACAAAACCCGCTAGGTTCGGCCTATTTTCCTGCAGATTCGCGCCTAGCGCAATCTGTGTGCGTCTCCCCTTGTCTTTGCCCGCTTGATGCCGCATTGATGCCTCACTGGGTTCTTGACCTCGGAGGCCACCTTGAGCGACACACCACAGAAGCGCCATACCGTCAGGCTCACCAAGAGATCCGTCGAGGCTCTCCCAGCTCCAACCGGCGCTTCACGTGACACCAAGCGCTTCGACAGCGTAGTGCGCGGTTTCGGAGTGCGCGTCTACGCCACCGGGCGCCGCGCGTTCATCTTCCAGTACCGCAACCGAACGGGGGCGATCCGGCGAATCAGCCTGGGCGAGTTCCCGCTCGTGTCTGTGGAAACGGCCCGGGAGAACGCCGAACAGAAGCGCGCCGCTGTCGGTCGCGGGGAGGACCCGGCCGAGAACAAGGCGCAAGAACGAAAGGCCGAGACGTTCAGCGCCTTCTCCGAGCGCTGGATCACGCGCCATGCCAAACCGAAGAAGAAGGACAGCTCGCTACGAAATGACCGGCTCAACCTTCGTCTTCACCTGCTACCCGCCCTTGGTGACCTAAAGCTGCGCGATATCACTCGCGCCGATGTCGAACGCCTGCACGACTCGATGGCCGACAAGCCAACGGCCTTCAATCGCTGTCTCGCTTTACTCTCCGAGATCATGACCAAAGCCGAGGCGTGGGGGGAAACCGAAGGAAAGGCCAATCCGTGCAAGCACGCAGCACGCTACCCGGAGCGCAAGGTGACACGGCCACTCTCCGACAAGGAAGAGGCTGAGCTGTGGAAGCAGTTGGCCAAGTCAGACGAGGCGCCGTGCGTTGTCGCCGCCCTGAGCCTTTTGCTACACACCGGCTGCCGTCTCGGCGAGGTCCGCAGTCTCAAATGGTCAGAGGTGGATCTGAAGCGCGCGGCGCTGGACCTCGCGGACAGCAAAACCGGAGCGCGAACCGTCTATCTCTCGCCGAAGGCCGTAGCGCTCCTACGCGCGCAGCCCAAGACTTCGTTCTTCGTGTTTCCTAGTCCTCGAAGCCCAAAGAAGCCGGTCGGCGATTTAGAACATCCATGGCGACGCATCCGCGAAGCCGCGAAACTCACGGACGTCAGAATTCACGATCTTCGACACACTTTCGGCGCCCGTGCCATCAGCGCAGGTCTGACACTTCATCAGACGGGGAAGCTCCTCGGCCATGCCAGCGCGGCGACGACGCAGCGTTACGCGCACCTGATCGAGAGCGAGCAGCGAGCCGCAGTGGCGCAGCTCTCCGCGCATCGGACCCGCGCTCAGGCCAACACCAAGGTCAAGCAGCGACGGGCGGCCAAGAAGTAGCGCTGCGTGCGGCCTCCTTGGCCCAAACCTCCGCTTGTTCTCGATCGCGCCGCGTTCAAGCGCATCATGAGGACTCTCGACGTTCCCGCTTCTGCCATCCTCAACTGGCGGTGGGCCGTGAATACGGTGCCAACGTTGAGTCCACGATGGCATTGGAACCTGCACCGTCACCTGGACTCTATGGTGGCCGATGCCTACGTACACGCACGCGGGAGCGGCCCCCATCGAACCTTCGTTCAGTGCGGTGAGGCGCTGCACAGCCTTCAGCGATCCGCCGAGCGAGTCGCTGACATCCTCGGCGAGGTGAAGACCAGACGGAAACCCATATCGCTGACGAACGCCCGGCTCGGACTTCGCGTAGCGATGAGGGATGCACTCGCCGACGATGACCATGCCGGCTTCCTCCAGCAATGGGGCAGAGACGAGGCCGCGATGGATCGCCTTCCCGATGAGGCCTTCGATTTTCCAAGCGGGCATCCGCCTCCGCCTAGGCCCAAGTACGCTCTTCAACTTGTCGATAGCGAGGCTCTGGACGAGGAAGCAGCGCGATCCATCGCAGCCGCAGCTTTTCGCGCGCACTACGCGATGCAAACCTTCAAGATGGCCGCACTCGGACGCCGACCGGCACACCGTCCCGCGGACAGAGCCACGGCACGAACCCTTCGTTTGCTAGCCGAAATCTACCGCGATCTTACGGGCGAGCGGCGCCCGAGAGCGGCCCGTGATCGAGAGCACGGTGCCCTCATCCACGGCGAGTTTGGCCAGTTCGCACGCCAGTTCTTCATTGAGGTGAAGAAGGCGCACCCTGGAACCCAAATTCCGACACTCAGGGCGATCGAGAGATGGGCACAGGCCCAACACTGACCGATCTATCAGCGAGTTATCTGAGTTCCGGGTGACGGGCGCCGAGGCCCTACCGAATAGTCTGCCAGCGTCGAACGACGTCTTGAAGCGTCGCTCGACGGAGGCACGATGAACCCTTCACCTGACCTTCTCTCCTCCGCGGATGCAGCCGCTCGCTTTGGCTTCAGCGAACCTCGGCTTCGCCAGTGGCGCTGGCAGAAACGCGGGCCTCGATATCTGAAGATTTCGACTCGCTGCTACTACCGAGTCGAAGATTTCGAGTCATGGCTTGCGAGGCACGCCATCGAGCCCGAAGGCGACGCGGGCCGTTCGCAGTGAGAGCTGTCGCGACTTTTGCCGAGACGGCGCTCGCCGTCCGTGAAGCTGTGCCCATCGATAGGCTAGCTGCAAGCCTTGGCGTCAAGTTGGTCCGCGGGCGCGGCCCCTGCCCTATCTGCGGAACCTCGCACACCTCCCAAGCCTTCAGCGTTCGCGATCACCGTTGGCACTGTTTCGCCTGTGGGGCTCACGGAGACGCCATCGACCTCGTGCGGGCTGTTCGTGGCTGTTCGCCGCGGGAAGCCCTGGCGGAACTAGCGAGCGAGGCTGGCATCGACCCCAAGCAGCCGGTCCCGTCGCGCTTACGTCGTCTCGTGGCACTGGACGATCTGCGACGACGGACCGCGAGGCTTCGTGCGCGGCGTCTAACCCTGCTCGCCGCGGAGGCGGGGCGTGCTGAGCGACTCGCCGACATGGACGCCGAGGCTGCCGGCATTGTCTGGCGGATGGGTCTCACCGACCGGGCAAGCGAGCTGGCGTCTACGGCGAACGCGGAGCGGGAACGCGCGGAGCGACTCGATCGCGACGCCGAGCGACTCGCCGAGGAGCCTGCGTGACGATGCTGAACGGATGCCCGTGGGAGGATACAGCGTCGCCGACCGATACGGACGCGCCACCGTGGGCGAGCATCGCCGGTCGGTTCTTCGATTCCGGCGAAAGCTCGCAGGACTCAACGCACGAGTGGCAATTCCCTGGACCGAGCGACGACTTTCGGGCCGCCCGTATCGGTCACGAAGAAGGTGGCCGTGTGTGCACGAAGGCAGGATCTGGACCCTATGCGTTGATCCCACTCTCCGCCTTGCCCGACGACCCGGTAAAGCCCGAGGACGTGCTCTGGGGCGATCTTCTCTTCCGCGGCGCCACGACGGTGCTAGCGGGCCAACCCGGAGCGGGAAAGACGACGTTCGCGCGAGGTATCGCTGTTGCCGTCGCGACGGGCGGCGAGTTTTGCGGCTTCCGAGGTCCACCCAATGGCGCTGCGGTGATCTACTTCGACTACGAGACACCCGGCGCCTACCGCATACCCCGTTGGAAACTTGTCTGCGGAGACGACCTCTCAAACGTCAGTAATCTTTTTGTAAACGATGCTTACGCGCCCTTCGATCCGCAGGTAGTCGCCGCAGAAGCACAAAGACTCGGCGTGGCGCTGATCGTCGTGGACACGCTGGCGCGTGCGACGTGCGTCGAAGACGAAAACAAGAGCTCAGAAATGTCTCGGGTTATGGAGGACTTCGACATAGTTGCGCGCGAGGCGCATTGCGCGCTCTTAGTCGTCACGCATCAGTCGAAGAACAATCACACGGGCTACCGCGGCTCTTCCGCTATCGGTGCTTCCGCCTCTGTCGTCGTCACATTCGGGCGCGCGAACACGGACCAGGGAGCGGACCCGGACTCTGCCGTCTACGTCCTCACCATCGAGAAGAACCGGCTCGGGGGCGACGGCCCTGTCCGGCTGATGCGCGATGGGGATGGCGGCTTCAAGCTGGCGCCCGACGCTGACGGCTTCGCCGAGGTATCCCGAGCCGAGCGTGCAATCCTCGACGTGCTCGATGCTGCCGGCGAGCGGGTAGCGCGCAAAGACCTAGTGGCTGCCGTCTCCCGCCGTCTCTCCGAATCTGGCAAGGCCCCGAGCGAGCGCACTATCGAGCGGGCGCTCGACAAACAATTCGGGCTCGGTCGCGTCCTGCGACCAGCGACGGGCTTTTACCGCACACCTTCGGCGAAGGTGTCCCCATGATCCGATTCGACAGGGCTCAACGGCGCTCCGTCACCGGCCGCGGGCGCTCCGACAACCCCGACAGCCCCGCCACCCTAAAGAGTGGCGGGCGTCGTGTCGGAGTCGGTGACGGACGATCCGGGCAGACGCCTGTCAGGACAGTTCAACAGCGATCTCCGACAAGCTCCGCCACGAGCGACATGGCGCCGATGTCGGAGCGTGTCGGAACCGACGATAAAGAAACGAACGGGTAGCATGGCGGAGATACCCGTTTTGATAGGCGGGAAACTCGGGAAGGTGACGGCCGATGCATGAACCCACAGACGAGACGCGACGAGTAGTCGAAGAGGCTTCCGGGCTCGGACTCCCGCAAGCCCAGGTCGGGCTCCTGATCGGCGTCAGCGAGAAAACCTTGCGGCTTCATTACCGCGAGGAGCTGGACCGGGGCATGGCCGTCGCCAACGCGGCCGTCGCACGGTCGCTTTTCCGGGCCGCGACGGCCGATGGGAACGTGACGGCGATGATTTTCTGGTGCAAGACTCGCCTCCGTTGGGCTCCCCCGCCACGCGAGGAACTGGTGCGCCTCTCGACCGAGCCTCCCGCGCCGACGTGGGCGCAGATCGCACCGAGCCTTGCGGCCCTTGCCGGCTCTAGTGATCCGCAGGCGTTGGCCGACGTCATGCTCAAGCTTCGGCGCCTGGACCGCCTCGAACATGAAGGAGGCTGCGATGCGGAAGAAGGCTGAGGACATGACCGACGCGGAATTGTGCACGCGGATCGGCATACCAGCTGACTGCCCAGACGACGTGCTGCGCGCGTTCACGGAGGCGAGAGTCGCCGACCTGACCCGCGAAGGCATCCAGACCGTAAAGGCGGCCACACCGGAACAGCAGTCATCGAGCCCGGAACGTGGAGAGCAAGCCCGATGCCTGTCGCTTCGTGGTCACCATGAAGCCTGAGCCCGCTTCGAGGAAGAAGCCCGAGCAGATGACCCACGAGGAGCTCCGCGCGGCGTGCGGCGTCCCCGAGGGCTGCCCCCAAGACGTGATGCTGGCCGTCCTGCGAGGGGAGATCGACCGCGCGAGCGGCGGAGGCGTCGAGGCCGTGCGGGCCGCCGTGCGGGAGCAGGAGAACTGGAGCCCGGAGCGCAACGAAGAGGCCCGGCTCCGGTCGCCGCAGCGGCAACGACGCGTGACGTGACGCTTGAGCACGCCGCCCGCTGGGAGTCGCACCTGAAGCGGTCGCTGTGTAGGGGAGAGGCTTCAACGGGGCGAGAGAGTACCTGCGTCCACCGGTACTGGTCGGGTTGCTGTGAATCGCGAGTGACATCTTCCATCGTCGGTCCCCTCCCGCCTGACGTTTCCCTTGTGTCGGGGGTTCGTCGGCGCAGCAAGAGTACGATGCCCGCACCGGGTTGAGCCAGACGGCGGGCCTCCGCAGTTTCGCGGCATGGGGGTATTCCGATACTCGGCTTAAGGGAGCCTCGGGACTCCCGAATCTCGGAATCCAGGGGTGGCCGCCAACGCCGTCATTAGCCTGGGGGGTTGGGTACAGCGTACGCATCCGAATGGCGGCCTGGGGGGCGCAGATGAGCCCCTGACCATCCGTGATGACCGTCCTGCCCCCCGGCCTCGAATCGAGTTGAAGGGGAGAGGGCGTCGCTCTGACGGCGATTCTCCGGTAGCCTGAATCATAGGTCCGACGGTCGTAGCGGGGGCAAATTTCGGGGAAGGAGCGATGAAAAACCCGTTAGCGCCTCGATATCAATTGACATGGCATGGGTGGCCTTGCATCTAATGCCGCCGTCGCCCGGGGGTGGGGAAGTCTTCAGCCTGTGGTTCTTTCGGGCTGAACATGTCAGTGAGGGGAAACGTCAGACGGACGCAGCAAGGCCCGAATTTCGTCGGGTTGGCCTTGTTATTGCATGCCGGCAGTGACGGCGACCGGAAAGAAAGGAGATCTTCACCAGTCATGAAAATCGAGAAGGTCAAGCACCCGGCCTTGGGGCCTGTTGTGCTCAACGGCACACCTCGACTTGTTGTTGGTTTCACCGATACCGTGTCCGCCGAGACGGCGCGGGCGGCCTTCGACCACGGCGTTGATATCGCCGAGCTCCGAATCGACCAGTTCTCGTCCCACGAAGAAAGCTACGTCCTTGCCCAAGTGGGGAAGTTCCGTCGTTTGCCGACGATCGCGACGATCCGCACCGGAGATCAAGGCGGACGGTACCGTAAGTCTTCGACCGAGCGGCTTCGCCTGTTCCAGGCCATCATTGGTGAGGTGGACGCGGTCGATGTTGAGCTCGCGGCGGAAATTCGCGACGACGTAGTCGAGTTCGCGGCGGCGAATCGGAAGTTGGCCTTGGTTTCGTTCCATGACTTCGAGGCCACACCGTCTCTTGAGCGGCTTTTGGTTGTTGTGGATGAGGCCAAGGCTGCTGGCGCCGATGTGGTCAAAGTCGCGACCATGGTGCAGACCATGGAGGATGTCCAAACCCTCGCGCGTCTGACCCTTAGTAGGGCTCACTCGAATGTCGCGATCATTGGTATGGGGGCGCTCGGAGTTCTCACGCGCGTATTCCTACCGGCGCTCGGATCGCTGCTCACGTATGCATACATTGGACAGCCTACTGCGCCAGGCCAACTTGACGCAGATATGATGTTTGAACAGCTGCGGCTGATGTATCCTTCCTTCAACGAAGAGAAGATCCGTGAGTTGCGACTTGTTGAGAACTACTAGTTCGCAAGTGAACGCATAGTCTCAATCCCTAGTGGGGAGTCGCGCACTACGCTGCTCCCCACTAAGGATCGAAACTGAGGCAGCAGGCAGACGAGATAGCGTCCGATTCCCCTGCCGCGGTATCTCCCAATCCATACCTAACCATCCGTTGGTCGCTGGCGCGGCCGGTGTGAAACTGCGCTCAGGCGCCGCGCCCGGTCTCTGATTGATGCAATTGCGGGTGGCGGTTGTGTAGCCGTCCCTCACATTTGGCGGAAGTGGAGAGGTGACGCGTGCCGCTATGCATTTGAGGCCTCATTCCAAGTCTCGCGCCACGTGGTATGGGTCAGCAGTGCGGGTGAGCCGCTGCGGCGAGTTATCGACTGAGTTCGAGTCTGAGATTGCAGAACATCGAGGCCCCGTAGAGATCGGGGAACAAGGACAAATGATTGATGTTCATCCTGTGGAGGGCTTTTAGCACCTCGGGACGATCAGTCCCGGGGATGGAGTACTTCGTGAGTACTGGGACCGAATCACCTTTGAAATGCTCGGCCAGCCATTGTTCGATGGTTTTGCCGGTGGGCGCCAACGTGAACAATCCACACTGACTGACCAACCTGGGATTGTCGTTCGTGATCGGGCGGTAGAATTGAAGTTGGGGAGCGGGGTTGGTTTTGAATTTTGCGTTGCAATATTCCTCCACCACAGTGCGGTCGAGCCCAAATACCGCCCTATGCGTTCTCTCCCCTTTGACGTGATCCTCGGCGAAGGCGAAAAACAGCGCGGCAAATGGCGCTGCGGTCCAGTCAACGAGCGGCGTCACAAGGCCCTGGTGTTGGCCGAGCGCAAAGACATCCTGTTCAGCCTTTAGCTCAACCGGATTCTCCCCGCGACGTCCGCGAATGGCATACAGAAATTCGCTTCGATGTCTGTCGCGGAGGTCTGCGTCCTGCTGCAGACCAAGCGTGCGTGCGAGCCGATCCAGACTAGATTCCAAGGACCAACTGGCGAGCCGCTGACCTCGCCAGACTATGTCGTGACCTGGGATCTCAGTTTCCAAGTCTTCTATTGCGCGATCAAAGTCTTTCCATGACTTCAACTGGAGTGTCCGAACTCCGTTTTTGGCTTTTGCGTTTTGGTGTTTCATGGACTCTAGATTGCGTGACGCTGCGCGCTGTGCGTTCTGTTGAAAATACGCCGTCGAGCCTATTCACGACGGCCGCCGCTACTTTTATCCGTACTTCGCTAGACCCAATCTGCCATCGTCGTCATAGATGGGAAGCCCTATCAAAAGTGTAGCTCGCACCCAACAATGACGCTATCGCGTAGACGTTAGCGGCGCGGGGAACAATGGATCGCCTGACGCATATCGTGAGATACGAGCGCGCCACGATTTGTCCAAAACGACACCTCTCGCGTAGCCTCAGGCCGCGCTGCCAGCTATCCCCGCGGCAATGGCCTCTTTTCTAGCGGCGATGCGGCAGATCCGGGCGGGCCGGGGCTGAAGCCGCGCGGGAGGTGTTCACCGAGTTAGAACGGAGCGTCGCCGCCAGCTCGTAGCTTCTTGCCAACCGCGGGTGTCGCCATGCTACCGCCAGTCTGGCAACCTAGTCCGATGGAAGCGCGAAGCCTGACGACCGCCGCCTTCTTGACGCTGCTCAGCTGGTGCGCGCCGTCCCCCGTTGCCGCCGATCAACCGCTGGACGCCGTTCGGGCGCGAGCCGATCACGGCGACGCTGCAGCACAGAACACTCTAGGCGTCATTTACGCCCACGGTATCGGCATTCCCCAAGACGCTGAAAAAGCGGTCACGTGGTATCGCAAAGCCGCGGAGGGCGGGAGTGTGGATGCGCAGGCCAGTCTCGGTTGGATGTACGCGCAAGGCGATGGTGTGCCGCAGGACTATGCCGAGGCGGTGAAGTGGACTCGCAAGGCGGCGGAGCACGGCAACGCCGTGGCACAGCTTAACCTTGGCGGGATGTACGGAACCGGCCACGGCGTTCCTCAAGACTACGCTGAAGAGGTGATCTGGTATCGCAAGGCTGCCGAGCAAGGGAACATGGTCGCGCAACTCGGGCTCGGTAGCGCGTGCGCTAGTGGTGACGGTACACCACAAAACTACACCGAGGCACTGAAGTGGTTCCGCAAGGCCGCCGATCAAGGGAGCCCTCTCGCAATGGACTTGCTCGGCGATACATACACGCTGGGCAAAGGCGTTCCACAGGACTACGTGCAGGCACACAAGTGGTACAATCTTGCCGCCGCGAAGGGCCGCCCGGATGCCGGCAAAAGTCGCGACACGGTGGCGGCCAACATGACGCGCGAACAGATTGCCGAGGCGCAGAAGTTGGCGCGTGAGTGGAAGCCGAAGCCCACGAAGCGAGCAGAGAAATAAGCTGTGTCCGACCTCGCCTTCCTCCTTCACCGTGCCGACCGCCTTCTTGCGGCGATCCTGACGGGACGAGTAGGAGCCGACGCTGCTCGCGAACTCGCGGAGGTGCTGGCTGAAATCGAGGCCGTGGCAAGATCGGTCGGCCCGCCGCCGTGACGCGCGACACTCATGTGGAATGGCGTTGGCGAAGCCTTCGGAACAACATCAGACCCGTGAGCAAAACAACTCGCGCTTGGGCCGTCGTCACTCTACTGTTTTCTGCGCGAGTCGCGCTGGCCGCTCAGCCTCTCTGTGGCGATGTCAATGACAGCGGAAATCTAACCGCCGTGGATGCGCTGACGGTGCTCAAGGCCGCCGTGGGCATACCGATTGAGATGCAGTGCGGCGTATGTACCACGCTGTGCGGTAACGGTCTTATCGATCCTGGAGAAGAGTGTGATGGAAACAATCTCGCCGGTGCGACGTGCGTGACCGAGGGCTCCATAGGAGGGACGCTTGTCTGCTCACCGAACTGCTTGCTCGACACGAGCGGCTGCTCTTTCGCTAAGCGGTTCGATGCGTCCGGCCCGACCATCATCGACCATTCAACAGGCCTTGAATGGGAGAAGAAGGATGGCGCCGGCGCTGGGCAGAGCAGCGGGCCTCACGATGTCGATAATCTGTACTCGTGGGGCGGCGCTTTCGGCGCGGAACCGGAGCCAAACGGCTCAGTGTTCACGGACTTCCTCGCTGAGCTGGATGACCAGCTATACCCGCACACTGGACACTGCTACGCGGGGCACTGTGATTGGCGACTACCATCCCTGGAGGAACTGCAAGGCATCGTCGTCCCTCTTTGTCCCGCTCCCCCCTGCGTGATCGATCCAGCGTTTCTCCCGTCACCGCAGGGCGGATGCTGGACTAACGATGTGGACTCCGACGAACCTTACGCCGCGGTGTGGGCAGTGAGCGGATGGTCCGGGACTTCCGGCATCGGCGCCCCGCAAAACCCTTGGTACGTCCGCGCGGTCCGCAGCACGCCCTAGTCTCAATTTCCGACCGCCCCCAGTGAGAGCTTCGGAGAATCGAAGGGAGGGATGACATTGGCGAAATGCTGCGATTGTGGTCAGCGAGCCGGACTTTTCTTCGACGTGTGTGCAAAAGCGCCGAAGCACGAAGAAGTCGCGAGCAGACCGCGCCTCAAACATCGAACGAACGGCGAGCGGATCCAGCGCTCGAGTCGTGGCCACCAAAAGGCTCCGCGCACTTTGTGTGAAGATGCGTCCTGATCCTCTTCGCTATCTCGCTTGCCCGGCTCGTCGCGCAGGATTCCTTCCCCGGCTCTGACTCGGCCAAGCCTATCCTAGTGGTCCTGTTCGTGGGCGTCGCGTCTGCGGCGGCGGGCTTGCTTCAAGATCAAAGCCGACGGCGCGCAGTCATCGAGTGGTTGACAAAAAGCTGCCTCGACGGCCCCCATCGTCTGTTTCTGGTCTGTGCGTGTACTTGGGCGGTCGTTGCGCCGCGGTTCGCCGAGACGGAGCATTGCCCGGTAAGAACGGTCTACAACTGGGCGTCGCAATGGAGAGAGACTTGCTCTGGCATGAGTACGTCGCTGCTCACGGTGGTCGTAGTTAGCCCCCTTCCCCCGTTTCTCGCCTACGTTGCTCTGTTCTTCCTCGGTCCGCCGGTGCTGCGCTGGATTCGCGAAGGGTACGCCTAGGGCGAGAATCCGTAGGGGTCTCCCCGCCATTTCTAGCGCGGCAACTCCGCAACTACGCTCGGTGGTGTCTTAGTTTGAGAAGCCTACGGACTTCGCCGCGCGCAACGGAACAGGTCGTCCGCGTAGCACTCGGTGTCGAGAGTACCGCTAGGTCCGGGGCACCTAATCCGAGCTGCCTGCTGGCAATCAGACTCGACCGGCCGAAATGCGAAGAATGCTGCCAGGGCGATGGCGATCACCGCTGCGCCAATCGCCATGTTCCGCTGTGTGGTTAGATCCATGTGGATTGGGGGACGGGGGAATGAAACACATCGGGCGGACACACGACAAGCCACTTGTGCTCGTCGAGTGGAAAGAGAAGCACGCAGCCGACTCCACGCCGGCAGGATTGGCATCGCACCCCTACGCTCGGCTGCCCTTTTTATGGACGGCAACTTCTGCCGTGCCTTTCGGTACGCGAGATCCGCGGTCCGCTGCCGTGACTTTCCCTTGAAGAAGAGGCGGTAGTCCGACAGCCAACAGCGGGGGGCACGATTTCCGGTCTCTGATGCCGCCCTGATGCCGCAGTCGGGAGAAACTACCGCAACGTGAGCCTAACTAGTTGATTTCATGGAGCTGACGCCCGGACTCGAACCGGGGACCTGCTGATTACGAATCAGCTGCTCTACCAACTGAGCTACGTCAGCGTGCCGAGGGAGGGGCTGCCGTCGGGCGGCCCGGAGCCGAGCCTTATAGCCCATGCCGCCGGACGAGCAAGATTCCCGGTGAAACGGCCGATTCGAGGCGGATTTCCGTCCCATCGACCTGCCCCGTTCGGCTCCGCCCCCGTCCTCGATCGCTGACCAATCGCGGATTGCGCGTCCCGCGATCAGGCCCTTCGCCTCAGTGGCACGCGCAGATCCGGGCTACGCCGCCTGTACCCGCAGACGAGGTCGTGGCGGGAACCGTGCAACGACCACGCAACGACGGTAGTTGGTACGAGCACCCAACGCCGAGGCCGCAGTTCGGGTCGCTCGGGAAGTCCAGCCCGGTTCCCGGTGCGCCGAGGTCGTCGAGCAGCTGTTGGCACGCAACATCGGTACCACCGGACCCCGCGACAGTGATGGTCGCGTTGTCGAAGCTCATCCCCTGGGCGCCACACGCGTCGTCGCAACTATCGCCAGCCGCGCCGAGAAAGAAGCATGCGCCGGCGTAAACCTCGCCAGGGCAGATGTTGTTGCATGCGCTCGCGTTGAAGTCGCAGGTGCCGGTACAGGCAAGCTGACCAACGATGTAGCCGAACGACGAGCAGCTGTAGCCGTCGAGATCGGAGCCATCGCAGTGCTCGCCTACGGCGTTGACAACGCCGTCGCCGCACGTCGGGATGTTCTTCGCTCCGGACAGAATGGCCGCCGTCGCGGCCGTTTGTGCGGCAATGTAACTGTCCATCTGCGCGGTCGCCACGTTGTCGGGACACATCCCTCCGCCGTTGCCCTCGGCGCTGTCCCACTTGGCGCCGAACTTCGTCGTGCAGGCGCTGTAGTCCGGCGTGCCGGCGGTGCTGATCGCCACTGCTTCGGCCTTCTCGCGGCACGAGTAGTACTGTCCCGCAAGCTTGTTTTTGCTGGCTTCGCACTTGTCGGCAGGCGAAGGTCCCGCAACGGCTGCCGTGGCCATCAAGGTAATCAAGCTCGACACAATGACGAGTGTCCGCATCTCTTCCCCCTATAGTCTGTGAGTAGTCATCTGAACCGGCCGCCGAGTGGCGACGGCCGCAGATCGTCCACGCTGACCAACCCTATGGCAAATCTGGCGTAACCCCAGCAAAAAGCGGGCGCCGGGGCACCCAGCTCAAATACTTGCTATCTGGAGTTGCAGTCCGCCGCGGCGCGCGACGCGACGCCGCTTCGCGAGTCAGCAATCAGAAGTCGTTGCGATCCGTCACGTCGATCACCAGCCGCGTCGTATTGTTCGACGGATCGGTGTCGCCCTGCCCCGTCGCCGTGATCAGCGCCGTGCAGCGGCGCGGTGAGTCGTTGCTCGGCGAGGTGAACGCATCCGCGCGGATCGTCAGCCCGAGCACCCCTCGCGCCCTCTTGCCGCGGCGCAGGAGGAACTGGCTCTGGTGGCCGGCCTGGCGGCGGTCGAAATCGACGTAGCCCACCGTCCCCGGCGGGCAGTCGCCGTCGCTCGCGCTCACCGTGACGTCCATGTCCGACGAACCGGCCGGGATGCTGCTCGACCGGTGCACCGATGGTTTGATCTGCTGCGAGACGCTCGCCTGGCCCGGCGGGATCTTGATCGCGACCGGCTTCATGCTCTCGACCCAGAACTCATCGCCGGTCTGTCCCACGGGGTCGGCACTGTCGGTGACGTCGAGGTTCACGGCGTACGCGTTGTTGTCCGGGGTCGGATCCTCGCTGTCGCCGCTGGCTTCGCTCGCGAAGAACCACAGCGTGCAGCGCGTCGGCGTGCGGTGATCGAAGGGCGCGAACATATCGCGTGAAACCGTAACCTGCGCGATCGCCGTGGCCGGAGTTCCGCCGGCTACGAGCGTCGTGTCCTGCACCCCTTCGGCGCCGCGGTCGAAATCGGGCTGTCCGGTCACGGTGCCTTGCGGGCAGTCGCCGTCGGTGGCGACCAGGCGAATCTGGTGACCCGGATCCTCGCGTACCGGGTTCACGTCGGCATTTTTCACCTGCACGGTGATGTTCGACGTAAACGGATCGTTGCCGACCGGAATCGACACCTCGATGGGATCGAACGTCAGCACGACGCTGTCGTGCACCTGCGGGAACGTGCAGTCGGGATTGCACGCCGCAGCTCCGGTGCCGGTAGTACCGGCGTTGTCGCACTGCTCGTTGCCCTCGACGCGGCCGTCGCCGCACTGCTCGAGCAGGCAGTGGGCGTCGCAGCCGTCGCCGTTTGTGCGGTTTCCGTCGTCGCACTCCTCTTCGCCGACGCGGATGCCGTTGCCGCACGCCGAAACCGTGCAGTTGCCGTCACACCCGTCGCCGTCGACGGCGTTGCCGTCGTCGCACTGCTCGCTGCCCGCGGCGATGCCGTTGCCGCATCGCGAGACGGTGCAATCGGCATCGCAGCCGTCGCCGCTGGTGAGATTCCCGTCGTCGCACTCTTCGTCTGCGCCTACGTTGCCGTTGCCGCAGCCGGTAAAGCGGCAGTTGGAATCGCAGCCGTCGCCGTCGACGAGGTTGCCGTCGTCGCACTGCTCACCGGCGGTGACGACGCCATTGCCGCACGCCGTTCGCGTACAGTTGGAATCGCAGCCGTCGCCATCGACGAGGTTGCCGTCGTCGCACTGCTCGTCGCCGGCGGCAACGGCGTTGCCGCACGCGGAGATCGTACAGTTGGCGTCACAGCCGTCGCCGCTTGCGGTATTGCCGTCGTCGCAGGCTTCGAAGGCGGGATCGACAGTGCCGTCGCCGCAGGTGCCGGCGCCGGCGCTTCGCAGGCAGACGACGTTGACGTACGCGCGGTTGCCGGAGTACCAGCCGTTGGCAAAGCAGCCGTCGCGAAGCGCCGTCGTCTGCACCTGGCTTGCCGGTACGTCCGACAGCGCGAAGTCCGGACCGAGAGCGTTGCCGTTGGCGTCGTAAGCTCGCGCGTGGGCCGGCCCGATGAAGTTGGCGGTCGAGTTGTACTCGCGCCAGACGACGAGCAGGTTTCCGTGCGAATCGTACGCGCAGTCGGCCTGGTTCAGGTAATCGGAACTGAGCGTCTTGATGACGGTGCGCGCGCCGACTGGATCTCCGCTGCTGGTGAAACGGCGCATCCACATTTCGGCGCGGGGCCCGGCGGCTCCTCCGTTGATTGCGTCGAAGTTGGCATGGCCGCACACCGCGATCTGACCGTCCGTGCTCGTTGCGACCTCGTCGACGATTCCAACGCTCTCGATCACGAAAGCATCGGTGGCCGGCGTCAGATCGGCGTGGAAGATCCGCGCCCAGCTCTGGTTGGGCTGCCAATTGTCGGCCCAGACCACGACGACACCGCCTTCGGGAAGCGTATCGAGATCGATCTCGAAACCGGCCGTATTCTCGGCGACCTTGACGGCGGTGGTCAGTGCATTGCCGAGCTTGTCGTACGAGCGCACCCAGATGCCGTTCTGCCTCCACGTGTAGACGGCGCCGCCGTCGCGGTAAGCGACGTGATCGGCATTCATCGGTCCGGTGTTCGGCGTGTCGATGCGCGCCTCGCCGGAGACCGCGATGCCCGAGTTGTTCAGTCTGCGAGCGTACAGGGCGCGCGGGCTTCCGTCCTTCGAGTACATCCACGCGCCGACGTATCCCCCGTCGCGGTCGGCGACGATGTTCGGATACAGCGCGTAGCCGCTGGCGTCGATGCGAAGCGGCGGCGATTGCTCGACGCCGGCGCGAGAGAAGCGGTGCGTGACGATGCTGCTGTTGCGATCGGGCGGTCCGTTGAACTCGCCCCAGATCACCATGAACCCGCCGTCGGCGGCCGGCGCGACGTCGACCTGCTGCAGGTTGCTGGCAAAAGTCGGCTGGCCGGCCTGGAAGGTCGGAACATCGATGGTCTGCGCCGCGGCAGCGGTCGCGGCCATCGCCGAGAAAAACCCGCCGAGCGCGGCGGCCCGGGAGAATCGGCTCATCGAAAGGGACCCCGTGGCGGCGCTATCACGCTGCATTTGCCGCGGTCAAGGGATGTCCGGGCAGGTTTGGTTTTTGCCGGAAAGTCCGGGCGGGATCTGCAACTCCTCTTATGCAGTTACCCGTTGGGACCCGTCCCGGGTTCCACCTATGGTGCGGGAATGGCTGAAGAATCCTTGATCGCCATCTTCGTCGATTTCGAGAACCTCGCGATCGGCTCCCGCGACATGCACGAAGGCGAGTTCCGCATCGATCTCGTCCAGAAGCGCCTTCTCGAGAAGGGGCGTATCGTGTTCAAGCGCTCCTACTGTGACTGGAATCGCTACCGCGGCGCCGTACGCGATTTTCACGCGCAGGGTTTCGAGATGGTCGACATCCCGGCCGGCAAGATGAGCGGCAAGAACTCGGCCGACATCCGCATGGTCGTCGACGCGCTCGACCTCTGCCACAGCAAGGACCACATCGACGTGTTCGCGCTGCTGACCGGCGACAGCGATTTTTCGCCGCTCGTCAATAAGCTCAAAGAGAACAACAAGCGCGTGATCGGCTGCGGGGTGAAGAGCTCGACCTCCGAGCTGCTCGTCTCGATGTGCGACGAGTTCCTCTACTACGACGACCTCGTGCAGTCGGCCGAGAAGACGAAGGCCCGCTCGCGCAGCAGGACAAAAAAGAGCGCGCCCAAAGAGGGCAAGCCCGACCCGAAGTCCGATGCGGTCGACATGCTCGTCGCGATCGTCGCGTCGCTGGCCGAAGATTACGATCCGGTCTGGGGATCGCTCGCGAAGCAGACGATGCGCCGCGTGCACCCGGATTTTCGCGAAGAGCGCTACGGCTACGCGAGTTTCAATGAGCTGCTGAAAGACGCGGAAACCCGGGGAGTCGTTGCGCTCGAGTACGACCAGGGTCGCGGCAACTACAAGATCCGCTCCAAAGCCTGAGGTATGCGGATAAGTAATGGGGTCAGGCACCAGGCGAATAGTGCCTGACCCCATTCCCCTGGTGCCTGACCCCATTACAAAGGCGTCATGCCAGGGCCGGCATCACCTTTTCGCTGAACAGGCGCATGCTTCGCTGCGCATAGTCGTTGGGAATCCCCGCAAACCGGAAGCACGCGTTGAAGAAGAAATCGCCGATCTTCTCCCCGCGGCTGCGCAGCTTGTCGATGATCATTTCCGGAGTGCCCCAGGCCTGCACGTCAACGTAGGTCTCGACGACGTGCTCGAGACCGATCGCACGCAGCACGTCGACGGCGTTGCCGTACATGTCGTACCCCTTGGCATTCTTCAGGTGATCGCTCATCAGCTCGTAGTGGTCGAACACCGTGACGAGATAGCCGGCGATGTACTTGCGGGCCATCTCGCGCGCCCGTGACGCATCGTCGTCGCAGACGATCATGTCGGCGGTGACCACCGGCGGGATCGTGATCCCCGGATGCTGTTCGCGCATCATCGTGCGGTAATGGCCGATCGATTCCCTGGCCGAGTCCCACGCGGCCTGCGAGAACATCGCCATGCCGGTGCCGAGGCGCGCCGCTGCTTCGACCGAATCGGGCGACATCGCGATGCACCAGACGCGGTCCCGGAAACCCGCGCGAGGTCGCGGGCGGATCTCGGTGGGCTCGCGCGTGTACCACGGGCCCTTGCTCTGGAAGACGCCGGTGTCGAGCGCGTCGAGCACCGAGCGCGCCGCTTCGTCGAAACGATCGCGCGAGGTGTCCATGTCGATGTCAAAGCCCTGGTATTCGCGGCGTGCCAGGCCTCGGCCCATGCCGAAAATCGCGCGGCCGCCGCTCAGGTGGTCGAGCACCGAGAGCTTTTCGGCGACGCGGATCGGGTCGTTCCACGGCAGGATCACGGCGCCGGTGGCAAGGCCGATGCGGCTCGTCTTGGCGGCGAGCCACGCAAGGTACTGCAGGTTGTCGGGACAGGCGGCGTAGTCTCGGAAATGGTGCTCGACGACCCACACCGAGTGGAAGCCGAGGCGCTCGGCCTCCAGCGCCATCGCGGTCTCCTGCTGCCACATCACCGGATCGGGATCGGCGCTCTGGTGGTTCTGGAAGATCTGCAGGATGCCGAAGTTCATGCGGATTGCTCCTCGGTTCGGTTGCGGCGTTGCGTAGGGACAGGCACCAGGCGCTCGGTTCGGTTGCGGCGTTGCGTGGGGACAGGCACCAGGCGCATGGTTCGGTTGCGGCGTTGCGTGGGGACAGGCACCACGCGCCGTGACGACGGCCCGAATCCGTGGCGAGGATCCGGCGCCTGGTGCCTGTCCCCAATCAGTCTTCCATCAGTCCGTTCAGTCGCTCCATCGCCGAGACGAACTCCTCGATCATTTCGGCGACCACGCGCCGCGCGGGCATCGGCGTGTTCATCTGCCCGACGACCTGCCCGACGAAGTACGTCGCGAGCTGCTGCGCGCCGCTGCCTTCCTTGTGCGCGATGCGATGAATGCGGCGCTGCGATTCGGCGACGAGCACGCTCTGCAGCGGCATCGGCAGGGTCTGAGGCGCGCCGGGCTGCTGCCAGGCGTCGGTCCACGGGCTCTTCAGCATGCGCGCCGGCTTTCCGGTCAGCGATCGCGAGCGCACCGTGTCGGCCGAAGAGGCCGAGAGGAACTTCTGGCGAATGACCGGCGACGTCTCGGACTCGTTCGTCGTCAGCCACACCGATCCGCACCAGACGCCCTCGGCGCCGAGCGCCATTGCTGCGGCCATCTGCCGTCCGCACGCGATGCCGCCGGCGGCGAGCACCGGGATCGAACCGACCGCATCGACGACCTGCGGAATCAGCACCATCGTCGCGATCTCACCAGTGTGTCCGCCGCCTTCGGTTCCCTGCGCGATGATGATGTCGACTCCAGCTTCCTTGTGCGCGATCGCATGGTCCACCCGACCGGCCAGCGCAGCGACGGGAACACCGGCCGCGTGGCAGCGGTCGACGAGCCAGCGCGGCGGCGAGCCGAGCGCCGATGCGAAAAACGACGCTCGATTGTCGAATGCAACGTCGATCAGCGGCGCCATGCCTTTGGGATCGACGCGCATGCGCGCCATGCCGCGCTCGCCGGCAACGGGCTCGGGAAGACCCGGCACGTCGTAGCGTTCGAGCAGCTGCTCGAGCCACTGGCGATGTTCGTCCGGAATCATCGAACGCAGTGCGTCGCCGTCGACGCCGCCTTCTTCGGAGCCGGCGTACTTGCGCGGAATCAGCAGGTCGACGCCGAACGGCCGGTCCTTGACCTGCTCACGGATCCACTTGAGGTCGATGTCGAGCTGCTCGGGGGAATGGGCGACGGCACCGAGCACGCCGAGGCCGCCGGCGTTGGTGACGGCAGCGACCACGTCGCGGCAGTGCGTGAACGCAAAGACCGGAAAGTCGATGCCGAGCATCTTCGTGACAGTGGTTCGCATGAGATCCTCGCGACGAAATCCGAAACCGATCCCGCTTTACGGAAGAACGACGTACCCGTAACGCGCACCTGTCCCGCACGACGCGGGTTTGGCGACGCCGGTAATGCGTACGTGTCCCGGATTCAAGCGGCGTGGTCGAGGATTTCGCGGACTTTGCGCACCATGGAGGTCAGCGTGAACGGCTTGGCAAGGAACCCGACCTGCGAGTGCAACACGTCCTGGCGCACGAGGTTGTCATCGGTGTAGCCGCTCATGAGCAGCACATGGACACCGGGCCACCGTTCGCGGATCAGCTCGGCCAGGCGGCGCCCGCCCATCTCGGGCATGACCACGTCGGTGAGGATCAGGTCGACGCGTCCCTGGTGATGCTCGAGCAGACGGATCGCCTCGGGACCGCCACCCGCTTCGAGCACGACGTAGCCGAAGCGTCGCAGCGCGAGCGCGGCAAGGTCGCGCACCGCGCGGTCGTCCTCGACGACGAGCACGGTTTCGCTGCCGCTGGCAAGTACCGTCGTCTTCGGGTTGCCAGCGGACTCTTTGCTGCGGTCGATCGCGGGGAAGTGGATCTTGAACGCGGCGCCGGCTTGCGGCTCGCTCTCGACGTCGATCATGCCGCCGCTCTGCTTGACGATGCCGTGCACCACCGACAGACCGAGTCCCGTGCCGTGCCCGACGCCCTTCGTCGTGAAAAACGGCTCGAAGATTCGCGCGGCCAGCTCATGAGTCATGCCGGTACCGGTGTCGGTGACCGCGAGCTGAACGTGGGGGCCGTGGACGAATCCAGGATGACTGCGGGAGAAATCGCCGTCGAGAACGACGTTGCGAGTCGCGATCGTGAGCGTGCCTCCGACCGGCATCGCATCGCGCGCGTTGACGGCAAGATTCATCAGCACCTGGCCGATCTGGCCCGGGTCGGCGCGGATCCTCGACAGATCGTTGGCCAGCGAGGTCGACAGATCGATGTCCTCGCCGATCAGGCGCTGCAGCATCGTGCACGTGTCGGCGACGACTTCGTTCAGGTCGAGCACCCGCGGCTCGAGCATCTGCTGGCGGCTGGCAGCGAGCAGCTGGCCCGTCAGCGCGCTGGCGCGGGCCGACGCGCTGCGGATCTCCCGGACGAGCGACCGGCACGGATCGGCGTCCGGCAGCGTGCGCAGCACGAGGTCGCTGTAGCCGGAGATCACCGTGAGCATGTTGTTGAAGTCGTGCGCGATGCCGGCTGCCAGTTGCCCCATCGCGTCCATCTTGTGCGCGACGAGCAGCTGGTCTTCCATTTTCTTGCGTGCGGTGATGTCGCGCACCAGACCGGTAAAGCAGGTCCTGCCGTCCTGCTCGAAGCTCGACACCGCCAGCTCCAGCGGAAACTCCGAACCGTCCTTGCGGCGCCCGCTGGCCTCGCGCCCGATGCCGATTACCTTGGCGTTGCCAGTGCGCGCATAGGCGCCGAGGTAGCCATCGTGCTCGCGGTGGTAAGGCTCGGGCATCAGGGTATTGACGTTGTGGCCGATCGCCTCGCCGGCCGAGTAACCGAAGATCGCTTCGGCGGCCCGATTGAAGGTCTGGATCGTTCCTTCCGCGCTGATCGTGATGATCCCGTCCAGTGCCGTGTCGACGACCGACTGCAGCAGCACTTCGGAACGCCGCTGCTTGGTCAGGTCGCGCAGCACCTTGACGAAACCGCGCAGGCTGCGATCACTGTCGTAAAGCGCGGTCAGCACACCGGCAGCCCAGAACTTCGAGCCGTCCTTGCGCACGCGCCAGTGGCGCTGCTCGATGCTGCCGAGCTCGGCAGCCTGCGAAAGATCTTGTTCAGGATCGCCGCGCGTCGCCTCTTCTTCCGTATAGAAGATCGAGAAATTACGACCGAGCACCTCGTCCTCGCGATATCCTTCGATGCGCTCGGCGCCGGGGTTCCAGCTCGTGATGTTGCCGCCGGGGTCGAGCATGTAGATCGCGTAGTCGCGCACGCCGTGGACGAGGAGGCGAAAGCGCTCGTCGCTCGATCGCAGCGCTTCGTCGCGCATCTCGACGGCCTGCTCCAGTGCCTGGTGGCGCTCGGCCAGCTCGATGTTCACCTCGCGCAGCATGCGGTTGGCTTCCTGGATCTGCTGGGCGCGACGGAAGATCTCGAGCTCGATCTCATCGCCGTTGCCGTCACTGGACGGAAGGACTCCCGGGACCGCGGCACCTTCGCGCTCGAGCAGCCAGGCCGTCACGTCGACGACGCGATGAAGAATGGCGACGACGCGGCCGCTGTCGTCGAGGACGGGGTAGTTGGCCGGACTCCAGCAACGTTCCTCCAGACCGTCGCCGTCGGCTCGCGAGATCGGATAACGCTGGACGGCCATCCCGTCGGGCCTGCGCTCACTCAGCACGCGCGCGATGGACTCGCGCATGTTGCGGACGCCCGCGGCGCGGGCGTCGCCGGGCCCGTCGGGAAACACGTCGAACAGGTAGCGTCCGACGAGGGCATCGCGATCGGTGAGCGTTGCCTTGAGAAACGCGTCGCTGGCGGCGACGACTGTCAGCCCGGGATCGAAAACGACGTAAAGGCCGGGCAGCGTGTGGAACAGAAGCTGGTAGTCGGCGACCTGGCCCGAAGGGGCGGTGCTGGCGGGTCCTCCCTGAGTTCCGTTGCGCGCGCTTCGATTGATCTCCGTCACATGGCCCCCGACCTCCCCCGCATCCATTGGCATCGGATGAACGCTCGCTACACGCGGCGCGCGCCGGGAACTGTGCCTCCTAACACATATTCCTAATTCTGATAAATGACATTCGGTCAGTAAATGTATGGAACGATGCGCCACGGGACACGGCGGCAGTACTCGGCCCAAAGCTCGCCGTAACGGGCCGCGCAGCGGCGGTCGTCGTCGGCTTGGCGCGGCAGCAAAAGCGCAACGTAATAGAGGGGATAGAGCCACGGACCGACCGCCAGTGGATAGCCGAGGCTGAGCGCCAGGGCCGAGGCCATCAGGATCTCGCCGAGGTAGTTGATGTGCCGTGAAAGGCCCCAGAATCCTCCCGCCAGCACATGCCGGTCGCCGGCGCTGATCGCCCTCGGCTCGAGAACCCCGAAAGCCAGAGCCTTCGGGTCGCGCTTGAATACGAACTTCTGAAGGTTCGCCCCGCGCGACAGTAGCCATCCTGAAAAGAAGAGGGTGCCGTAGACGAGCAGCAGGCCTTCGGACGTATGCGGATTGGGAAGCTCGGCCGTCGTCCACAGGCCCACCGGATAGAAGAACGGGTAGAAGACCAGGCATCCCCAGCCCAGCTTGAAACCGACCCTTTCTGCCATGAAATCGTAGGTATAGAGGTGCACCTCCTCGAAGTGCAGGTATTCGATGACGAAAAAACTGAACAGCGCCACGTGGAGCATGACCCCTGGCGAGATGTCGTCGGGATGGAGCAGGACGTGGTGGGCCGCGAACGACAGGACGTTCAGCTCCAGCATCACGGCGCCGACCAGATAGAGCACCATCTTCGCGTCGAGCCGGCCGCCGAACCACTGGGGATTCGGGTGGCGGCCCTCGTAGAGCTGGACGAGAAAGCTCCTGCCCGGCAACGGAGGCTGCGAGAGCACGATGGCCAGCGTGAACGCGATGCCGACGGCGAACGCACCGGCCAGCATCTCCCAGCGCCGGGCATAGAAGGCGTCCCAGTCCAGAAGTCCGCACCAGCACAGCACAATCCACGCGACTGTCACGGTGGCCAGGACCAGCGGGCCATTGAGCCGGTAGCGAAGCTTCCGGCCGGTTTCGTGGTGGGCGACGTAGCCGGTGACCCAGCGGCCCGGCAACGCGACGTGGAGAGCGAGGATTGCAGCGTAGATGGCGGCGGGCCAGAAAACGGCGGGCATTCCCTTCGATTGTCGGTCGGCGCGGGTCAGGTCAACAGCTGGCTGGTGCCTGTGGGCTGGTGCCTGTGGGCTGGTGCCTGACCCCATTCCTGTGGTGCCTGACCCCATTCCTCTGGTGCCTGACCCTATTCCTCTGGTGCCTGACCCCATTCCTATCGGGCGAGACAGTGTGAGACACTGCGTCGGGGGTAGGCCGTGCGCCTTCGCGGACAGTACACGATCGTCATCGGCGGCCTGGTGGCCAGCAGCGTCGTCGTGCTCGGGGCGGCGCTCCTGGCCGAGCAGCGCCGCTACGCCCAGGAAATCGAGGAGGTCGCCGTCAACGGCCTCGGCGATTCGCTCGAGCGCGAGATCGAAAAGCACGGCGCCGAGATGGCCGCGGCGCTGGCGGCGCGCGTCGCCGCACCGCTGGAGCGCGGCGACTTCCGCGACGTCACGCGAGAGGCGGTCGAGCAGCGCGACACGCGCGGCGTCGAATCGGCCAACGTCTTCGACCCGAACGGACTGATGATCGGCGACACCGGCGCGATCCACCGCGAGGAGGGCGACGATCCTGTCCAGCCGTGGATCCGCGAGGCGCTGGCGCGCGGCAAACCTTCCATGCATCGCGACGGCGACACCGTGCACGTCGTCGCACCGATCGTATCCGGACAGCGCGTCCTCGGCGCCGCGATCGTCGATCTTGCGATGGACGGAGTCCGCGGCGACATCCAGATCGAGAAAACGCGCCTTCACGGCCTGATCGGCGTCCAGTCCACGTCGTTCTCGCTCACCGGCATCGCGGTCGGCATCGTGCTCGTCACCGTCGCGATCGTTTCGGCGATCGGCGTTGCCGGCGGGTTGTCACGTCCCGTCGTCGCATTCGCATCGCTGGCGCGGCGCATCGGCCAGGGCGATCGCATCGAGGCCGGCGACGCGCGTCGCAGCGACGAAATCGGCGACCTCGCGCGCGCGTTCGACGAGCTGGCCGAGACGCTGGAGAGGACCACCGTCTCCAAGGATTACTTCGACAGCGTGCTGCGCTCGATGGCGGACATGCTGGTGGTCACCGATAGCGACGGGCGCATCGTCACGGCCAATCCAAGCTGCCTTTCCGAGCTCGGTTGCAGCGAGGAGGAACTGCGCGGGCGAGAGATCAGCGCGCTTCTGACCGAACCCGATGCGGCTTCTGCATCCGGCGCCGCGTCGGCGCAGGGTTTGTCGGAGCTGCGCGGCCCCGCCGGCGAGCGCATCCCGGTGCGCGTCGCAGCCGCTCCGCTTCGCAGCGGTGGCGGACCCTCGGGCTACGTCTACGTGATGCAGAACGTGGCCGCGCGCCTTGCGGCAGAGCAACAACTGGAACGGTCGCTCGCCGAAAAGGAAATCCTGCTGCGGGAGATCCATCACCGCGTCAAGAACAACCTGCAGATCATCTCGTCGATGCTCAGCCTGCAGAGCGACCGCAGCAGCGACGACGAGATGCGCCAGGTATTCCACGAAAGCGAGATCCGCATTCGCGCGATGGCGCTGGTGCACGAGCAACTCTACCGCTCCGGCGACCTCTCGCGAGTCGATCTTGCGCGCTACCTCGAAACGCTGGCGCGCCAGGTCATCCGCTATTTCGGGCGCGACGACTGCCACGTGGACGTGCGCGTCGCGGAAGCAGTGCGCGAGGTCAGCGTCGACCAGGCGATCCCGATCGGTCTCATCGTCAACGAGCTGGTGGCCAACGCCGTCAAGCACGGCTTTGCAAGACTCCGATCCGGCTGCATCACCGTCGAGCTGACGGGAAGCGACCAGTCGCGCACGCTCGTCGTGTCCGACGACGGCTCCGGCTTTCCGGGCGAGCTGGACCTTGCGGCATCCGAGAGCCTTGGTCTCAAGCTCGTGCAGGCCCTCGTCGAGCAGCTCGGCGGGCGGTTGTCGGCGAGCGGCGAGCACGGCGCCCGCTTTTCGATCGAGCTTCCGGGCCACCGCGCGGCCGTTGCGCCTGCGTTGGAAGCCGCTGCAGCTTCGGTGCGCAGCACGGGAGGGCTGGCGGCATGACACAGGAAACTGCCGCTCCCGCGCAACCGGCACGAATCCTCGTCGTCGAGGACGAGAGCATCGTCGCGTTCGACATCGCCACCAGGCTTCGGCGCCTCGGCCACGTCGTCGTCGGAACGGCGCGCAGCGCAGAGGTGGCCTGGCAGTTGTGCGAGGAGCACCGTCCCGACCTCGTGCTGATGGACGTGCGCATCGAAGGCGACGAGGACGGCATCGACCTTGCCACCAGGCTTCGTGCGCGCTTCGACATTCCGGTCGTGTTCCTCACCGCGTACGCCGATCCTGTCACGCTGGAGCGCGCACGCGCCGCCGCGCCTCTCGGTTACATCGTCAAGCCTTTCGACCAGCGCGACATCGAGGTGACGGTGCAGACGGCGCTCGGGCGCGGCGCGATCCACCGCGACCTGCAGCGCGCTCACGACGAGTTGAGAGGTGTGCTCGATGCGCAGCGCCACGGCACTCTTGCGATCGACGCGGACGGCCACGTAGCGCTGGCCAGTCGCGCAGCGCTGGCGCTCGTCGCGAAGGAAGAGACGCAGGTGCGAGGCCGGCCGTGGCAGGATGCCCTCGGTCTTTCCGCCGCCGATCGCTCGAGGTTGGAGGACGCAGCCGTGGATCCGTCCTCCAACGGCGCGACGGTGCTCGTGCAGGTGCCAGGGCGCGCGGGACTGGCCAGCGCCGTCGAAGTCGAAGTCTGCGAGGACCACCGCACTCCGGGAGGCCGGCTTTTCTTCCTTTACGACGTCTCGCGCGTCGTCACGCTGGAGCGAATTCTCGACGAGCGCGCTCGCTTCGGCGACATCGTCGGCACCAGCGATCCGATGAAGCAGATCTTCCTGCTGATCCGCGATTACGGCGCTGTCGAGGTTCCCGTGCTCGTCGACGGCGAAACCGGTTCAGGCAAGGAGCTCGTCGCGCGCGCGATCCACCAGAGCAGCAGCAGGGCCGAGCGCGGCTTCGTCGCGGTCAACTGTGCGGGGCTCAGCGACGAGTTGGCGGCGAGCCAGCTTTTCGGTCACGCGCGCGGCGCGTTCACCGACGCGGTCGGCGACTACGAAGGACTGTTCCGTGCGGCCAACGGCGGCACCCTCTTTCTCGACGAGATCGGCGAGCTGTCGGCGCGAGTGCAGGCGAGCCTGCTGCGCGTGCTCGACGAGCGCGTGGTCTATCCCGTCGGAAGAACGCGCGGGGAGCCGGTAGACGTTCGCATCGTCGCGGCCACCAATCGCGACCTTGCCGAAGAAGTGCGTACCGGACGCTTCCGCGCCGACCTCTACTACCGAGTGCGAGCGGCGCGCATCAACGTGCCTCCGCTTCGCGAGCGCAAGGAAGACATCGCGCAGCTCGTGCGGCACTTCCTCGCGACGCAGTCGGCGGTAACGGGCAAGACGGTGCGCGGAATCGGCAACGAAACGCTGAGGCTGCTGCACCTGTACGACTGGCCGGGCAACGTGCGCGAGCTGAGGAATGCGGTCGCCGTGGCCGCGGCGCGGGCGTTCGGCGACCTGATCCAGCCGGAGGACCTGCCCGTGGAGATTCTCGACGGCGCCGCAGCGGCTGCATCGGTGCCCCAGGGACCGGTGGCCTCGCGGCTGGAGCTTCTCGAAGCGCTGCATCGCTGCGGCGGCAACCGGTCCCAGGCCGCAAGGCTCCTCGGCGTCAGCCGCGCAACCTTCTACCGCCGCCTCGCCGAACTCGGCGCATAACGTTGGTGTTATGGGGTCAGGCACCACAGGAATGGGGTCTGACCCCATTCCTGTGGTGCCTGAACCCATTGTCTCAGAACTGTCTCACGCGGACAGGGAGGAGACAGGGTGAGACAGGGGCATCGAGACACCGGTGGGGGAAACTTCCCGCACGGGGCCGAAAAATCGTTAATCTTCGCGGCATCTTAGCGAACGGCCTGACACCGGCGATTTGTGGCACGTCGCGTGCTTTTGACGGGTCACGGGAGTTGTACCGACTGACCATCCCCCCATCGGTGCAGCTTTCGCTCGAAGTCTGACCTCCCCCCGAGGCTTCGAGCTAACCGGACCCGGCGTTCCAGGCCAGAGGAACGCCGGGTCTTTTTTTACGACATCCCCGCTGAGTCTCCCCGCCCTTCCAAGGCATTGACACGATCCGGCGCGGGCCGGCGCGACGCCCGTCAGCCCATCGCCTTCGCCGTCGCGGTCTTCGCCGCCGGACGGGACGAGCATTCCTGGAGCCAGCGCGCCAGGTTCGGGAACTTTGCGAGATCCACGCCCACCAGCGCCGCCCACGCAAGCACCGACGCAAGGTTCACGTCCGCTACGGAGTACGAAGATCCGACGACGAAGTTGCGACCCGCCAGGTGACGGTCGAGCACCGCTAACGGACCCTGCAGCTTCTCGACGGCTGCATCGGCAGCCTGCGGGCTTCTCTGCTCGGGCGGATAGAACATGCGGTGCATCAGCACTTCGATCAGTGGGTTCTCGACTTCGGTCATCGCCCAGAAGCTCCACTGCGTCGCGTGGCCCTGGTCCTCGATGCTCTTCGGCTGCAGGCCTTTGTCGTACTTCCTGGCCAGGTGAAGGTTGATCGCCATCGACTCCCAGTACGCAACGCCGTCGTCGACCAGCGTCGGGATGTGGCCGTTCGGGTTGAGCGCGAGGTAGTCGGGTTTTTTCGTGTCGCCGTTCGCGAAGTGGGTCGGGACGTTTTCGTAAGCAACGCCGAGCTCCTCGAGCATCCAGATCGTGCGGAACGCGCGGGAACCGGGGACACCATAAAGCGTGATCATCAGGGAACCTCCTCGTGAATGCGGACCTTGTCCGCGGCGCGGATGCAGCCGCGGCAACTCTGCGGCGGCGGCGGCCCAAGTCAATCCGCGCCGCGACGCCGAACAACGACGGGTAGTGGTGACCCACTACCCAATAGCGGGTAGTGGTGACCCACTACCCAATGGCGAGTAGTGGTGACCCACTACTCAACGGCGGCCCGGCGGCGCGCCGCGATTGACTTCCCGCCACGCGGCGGAAATGGCGCAGTCATGAGCCACCGCCTCCTCGTCCGTTCCGACGGCCAGCCCTACGTCACGATCGAAAGCCCGCGACCGCGGGTACGCGTCATCTCGCTCAACCATCCGGAGCGCCTCAACGCGATGTCGTTTCCTCTGGTCGAGTCGCTGTACGCAGCGCTTGCCGAAGTCGGCGCCGACAATGAATGCACGGTCGCGATCCTGACGGGAAGAGGCCGCGGCTTCTGTTCGGGAATGGATCTTACCGACGTCGGGATGCCACCCGGCAGCGATGGCCTTCCGATCTCGCGCATCGCGATCCGCGCGATGGCGTTCATGTCGGACGTCGTGCCGGCGATGCGTGCGATCCCCCAGCCGCTGATCGCCGCGATCAACGGTCCGTCGTACGGCGGCGGCATGTGCCTGCCCCTCGGCTGCGACATCCGCATCGCGGCGCGCTCGGCGACCTTTCGCGGCGCCGGCATCAACAACGGGCTCACCGGCACCGAGTGCGGAGTGAGCTTCCTGCTTCCGCGCCTGATCGGTGCGTCGCGCGCGTACGAGATCATCCTGTCGGGTCGCGAGGTCGGCGCGGAGGAAGCTGAGCGCATCGGCCTGGTTTCGCGCGTCGTTGACGACGATGCGCTCCTGCTGACGGCCGTCGAGATCGCTGAACAGATGTGCGGCTTCAGCGCGCACGGCCTCGCGATGACGAAAGAAGTGCTGTGGTCGAACCTCGAGGCGGGCAGCCTCAAGGCCGCCATCGACCTCGAAAACCGCAACCAGCTGCTCGTGCGCATGACGACGCAGAATCTCGACGAGGCCATCCGCGCGCGGCGCGACGGACGCCCGCCCGTTTACGAAGACTGAAGCAGAGAATAGAGGCCCGGATCTCGAGCGGATGGGCGATTGGCGGTCCGATGTCCCGAATCGTCTAGCGCGGCCTCACGAACTTCAGCACGAACCGGTCGCTGGTGCCGCGCCGGCTGCCTGCCGCGCTCGGCGAGTCGTTCCAGTCGCGCGGATCAGCGGGATTGCGCAGGAAATCCGCCTCGGCGACGAGCTTGAAACCCGCACGCGGAACTTCCTCGCGCACGACCTTTTCTTCGATGCGGTGCAGCGTCTGCGCTTCGCTCGTGCCGGTACCCGGGCGCCCGCTGTGATCGACGATCACGTACGCGCCGCCCGGCTTGAGCGCGGCAAAGATCGCGCGATTCATCGCGTCCCGGTCAGTCTTCAGCCACACCGTGTCGTGATAGAAGAGCACCATCACGACGAGATCGAGGTTCTTCGCTTCGGGAGGCAGCGGCGATTCGAGTTCACGCTCGACGCGCCGGACGTTCTTCATCGCCGGCGTCGCAAGCCGCGCGCTCCACGGCTTGTCCGCAAACTTGTCGACGATGAGTTTGTTGTTCTGGCTGTAGACGACGCCGGTCGGGCCGACGGCGCGGGCGAGCAGCTCGGCCGTGTAGCCGCCGCCGGACATCAGGTCGGCCACGTGCATGCCCTGCCTCACGTCGATGAACCGCAGCAACTCGGCTGGCCTGCGCCCGGTATCGAGCGCGCGGTCGGCGTCGCTGCGGTCGGGCGCCGCGACGATCGCATCGGCGTCGATCTTCGCCGCGGAGGTCATGCCGGCGCCATCGTGGCCGGTCATGGAGCAGCCTTGCACCACGAGGATCGGCAGCAGCGCAGCGAAGACAGACGCCAGCAGCAATCGAATCATCTTCAAATGTTGCATGGGGAATTTTCCTTTTGCGACTACAGGCCGCGATCGAGGGTGAGGCGCCTGGAGCCGCGTGTCGCGATGAACAGGAACGCGAAGCAGTAGAGCACGGCGAGCTTGCCTTCGTTGACCGCAGGGAACAACTTTTTGCCTGCCCTCGTTGTCTGCGATCGAATGATCATTCAACGTCGTGCCTCCAACCGCAGCGACGTGGAGCTGCGGAGTCGCTCGACACCACTCGCGCAGCCCGAATGACGCGCCTCACTGCACGTCGACAATCTCGACCGCTTTGCGGCCTGCCGGGAGGTCCACGCTGACGCTTTCGCCGAGGCATCGCCCGAGAAGCGATGAGCCGAGAGGCGACTGAGGCGTGAGCACGAGCACCTCGCGACCGGCGATCGACACCCGCTCTCCTCCACCCGCCGGGGCAAGAAGATAGCTGGACTCGAAGTCCTCGCCGTCCGCGATGGTGACCAGGGCGCCGGTGGATATGGTTTCGTCGTTGCCGAACGCACGCAGCGGCATGAGGTCCAGCGCGCGGACTGCGTCCCGAAGAGTTTCGACTCTCTCCGCGAGGCCACGCGCCAGGTAACTCGCCTCCGTCGCCCGCATGTCCTTGGAGTGTTCCTGCTTCGCGTCCGGATGCACGGCGCCGGCGTGCACGGCCTTGTGCGAGGCCGTCAGGCTTTCCAGTGCGAAGACGATGCGCGCGCGAAGCGCCGCGACGACGGCCCTCTTGTCGATCGACGACATCCTGGAATCCTCATGCACGGTCACGCAGCGCCGACGGTGCGAAAAAGACACGACCGTTCAGTGCGCCATACGCAACGCCCATAGCAGCACGATGGCGCCGACGACCGACAGCACGAATCCCGCAGGATGGAAATTCGAGCCCGGCTCCGGCTTTTTCAGCACGGTGCCGAGGAATCCTCCGACCACCGAGCCGAGAATTCCGACAATGGACGTTGCGAGGAACCCCATGCTGTCGGCGCCGGGCATCAGCAGGCGGGCCATGAGACCGACGACGAACCCTACGAGGACGGACCAGATCACGTGGAACATCGAAGCCTCCGTGTCTCGGACATTCGCGCGAGCCGACCTGCGGGCGCTCGCGTACCAGTATCCCGGGTCATCGAACACTCGTCATCGCAGACGTCATCGCTGGCCGATCGCTTCGGATCCGGTGCTGCGATTCTCCATCGAACGCCGCCCGTCGGCGAGCGGACTTCTGGACGACGCCATCTGTGCCCGTCGGCGAGCGGTCGCCCCCCCCGTCTACGAGGACTGACCGATGAATCAGTCGCTGAAAGGGGTTGTTCGCTCCCCCGCCGCTTGTGTAGCTAGGGGCGACTTCGTATAGCTGCCCGCAGTTTCGAGCTGCATCGACGATCTCCTAAGAACGGAACATCCATGGCCAACACATCCCGAAGTCGGCCCCGCTCCATTCTGCTTGGCTCCGCGATCCTTGCCGCCGCCTCGGGCTGCGGCGGAGGCGGTGGCGGCGGCGGGCTTCCCGCGACCAACCTGGCCTTCTCGGTCAACTGGGAGCAGAAAGCCGCGGTTTCCGCGTCCAGCGAGCAAGCCGGCGCCCCGGGCACCGAGAGCCAGTTCGCAACGCCGATCCCGCTATCCGTCAATGCGATTCGCTTCATCGTCACCCCCTCAACGGGGACGCAGTGCTGCATTGCCGTGCTGCGCGACAGCCAGGCTTTCATCGACCGTCACATTCTTCTTACGGGAATCGCCGACGGCCAGGCCGAGCTCGAGGTCAACGGGTTCCCGACCGACTTCGCGCCGGCGCGCGGCGTCGCAGCGACGTGCGCGACGCTGCCTCCGGGGCAGGGCTCGCCGTGCTCGGGCCCGCAGAACACCCTGCCCAGCTTCGGTAGCGACGCGATCCCGGTCGACGTCGTTCCCGGCCAGCAGAACGTGGTCAACGTCGACGTGCACTCGCTGCCTTTCCTGCTGGACCTGAATCCTCCCGACGCAGGAACGGCCGACGGCGTGCGTCCTCACGTGCGGTTCACGGTCGTCGATGCCGTGCACGACGTCAACGCCGACAGCATCGACGTGCAGCTCAGCGACCCGCCGGTTACCGCGGCCGCAGACATCCTCTCCGCATTGCACTGTGCCGACAACGATCCGCAGCTTCCTGAATGCAGCAGCGGCGGGGCCCTGGATGTGCGCGGGCTGAAGATTCTCTCGCAGTCGCCGAGCGACCTCCCGCCGGGCACCGCCAACCTGACGATCCGCGCGACCAATACGGGCTCGCCGACGCAGAGCATGGAGTCGGACACGACCTTCACCGTGCCCGGAGGCGAGACCACGACGACGACAGCCACCTCGACCACGTCCACTTCGTCGACGACGACTTCCACCGGCGAGACGACGACCACGACGCTGCTGCCGCCGCAGACGTTCTGCCTCAAATACTCGGTCAGCAACGCGGTCGACCTCGTCGGCATCTCGTGGACGACGTCCTACGGCACCACGGGCGGCGACTTCATCGGAACGGGCGAGAACGTCGCGTGCACCAAGCTCCTCAGCACCAATCCCGACGAGACTCTCGCGACGTTCAACGACGATGACGCCAATGACGAGCTGCACGCGGCGATCGTCAGCGCGCAGACCTTCAGCGGACCGGTGGACCTGGCGCTGTGCCGCTTCCAGCAGTCGCCGCCGCTGGTGCTCGCGAACCTGATCGTGCAGGTCACCGAGGCGACTGCGCCCGACCTGTCTGCGGCCGATGCGACCGTCGTCATCGAGGAAATCCAATGCCCAGCACAGTGATGCGACGCAGTCCCCGCCGTCCCGTCCTTCGCTGGCAGGCGCCTGCCCGTCGCGGCCTTGCGTGCGCCGTGCTTGCGCTTGCCGTCGCTGCGCCGTCGTTCGCATCCGAGAAGGGCAACGCAGAGCGCCTCTACACGCGCGGCCTCGCCGAGATGCACGCGGGGCACGACGCCGCCGCACTCGCGCTGTTCCAGCAGGCCGTCACTGCCGATCCGAAGGACGTTCACGCGCTCTACTACCGCGCTCTCGGTTACGGGCACGCGGGTCAGTACAAGGAAGCAGCCGCCGACCTGAAGATCGTCGTCGCGGCCGGCGATCCGACGATCTACCGCGACACTCTCGAGCTGGGCTACGCCGAATACCGGCTCAACCATTTCGACGACGCCGCCGCTGCGCTGCAGTCCGCGGTCCAGCGGCCGCGCGCCGCGGGCGAAGCGACGCTGCTGCTCGGCATCGTCGAGATCCGCCGCGGCAACTACGCCGTCGCGCGCGCGAACCTGGCCAAAGTCGAAGCGCTCGATGCCTCGCTGGCCTTGCAGGCGCGCTACTACCAGGGCCTGGCGGCGTACCGCGCCGGCGACGAAGGCACGGCGGTCGCCGAGTTCACGTGGGTAAGCCAGCAGCCGGGCGGCGGGCCTTTTCCCCACGAAGCGTCCGCGTTCCTCGATGCGATGCGCCAGAACGGGGCCAAGCGCTACCGTCTCTACGCTGGTGTCGCGCTCGAGTACGACAGCAACGTCCAGCTGGCCCCGGACAGCGACAGCCTCTCGCACGGCGTCTACGGGATCAGCAACAAGGACGACGGGCGCACGGTGTTCACCGCAGGCGGAAAGTACTCGCTGCTGTCGACGCCGTCATGGAACGTCGCGATCGGCTACGACTTCCTGCAGAGCCTGCACTTCGACCTCGACTCGTTCGACGTCCAGAGCCACCAGGCCAGCGTCGAGACGTCGTGGGTGCGCGGGCCCCTGACCCTCGGCATGGCGGGCGCGTTCGACTACGACATGCTCGACGAGAAGAGCCTCGACGTCGGCGGCTACTTGCTGCCGTGGGCGCGCTGGGACGAGGGTGCTTTCGGCCACACCGAGGTTTACTACCGGCTGCGGCACCGCAACTTCGTCGAGCAGCCATACAGTCCGGTGCGCGACTCGCTCAACAACGCAACCGGCATTCGCCAGTACTTCTCGCTCGGCATGCCCACCCGCAACATCGTGATCGGCTACCGCTTCGACTCCGACGAGGCCGATCACGGGTCGGCCACTGCGGCGCTGAACGGCCACCAATACGACTACCACGGCGACCAGTTCGAAGGCGGCGTGCAGTGGGACTTCGGCCACGACTGGTTCGCGGACGCAGTCTACGCGTACAAGCTCGAGAACTACGCACACGCCAGCGGCTTCGTTTCGCTGACCGGCGACAGCCGCGACGACGACCGCCACACGGTGATCGCACGCGTCGAGAAGAGACTGAACGAGTACCTGTGGCTCAACGCGTCGTACATCTTCCGGTTCAACTCGTCCGACGAGAATTCGTTCCAGTACACGCGCCACATCACGTCGCTCGGACTGGAGGCGAGGTACTGAGATGCTGCGAAAGGCACTGACAACCCTGCTTGTCGCGGGCCTGGCGCTGGCGGCGGCAGTGGCCGACGCCGCGGACGCAGGCAAGATCGTCACGCTCGAGGGAACCGTCGAGATCGGCCACGGCGGCGCATTCGCGAAGGCCGGCGTCGAAAGTGTCGTCGAAACGGGCGACACGATTCGCACCGGCACTCCGGGCCGCGCCCGCGTGCTCTTCATCGACGACTCCGTGTTGAACATCGCCGACGGATCGACCCTCGTCGTCGACGAAACGGTGTTCGATCCGAACAAGGGAAGCGCGACGACGCTGCTGCACCTGCTCGGCGGCAAGGTGCGTGCGCTGGTCAGCGACTACTACTCGGGCGCGCAGGCGTCCTACAAGATCGAGACGACCACGGCGGTGGCCGGCGTGCGCGGCACCGAGTTCGTCGTCGCGTACAATACCAAGAACCAGCTGAGCGAAGTGCTCGGACTCGGCGGCACTGTCGAGGTGCACAGCCCGCGCGACCTCAAGAATCACGGCGTCCTGGTGCACGACCATCAGCTGACCGAAGTGGCCAAGGGAAAGTTCCCGACGCCTCCGCGCCAGATCACGAGCGACGACGACGATTACAGACGCCTGATGCAGGGCCTCTCGCTGCCTGGCGCCGGCGATCCGGAATCGCTGATCCTCAACGACCCGACGATCGGCGGCAAGGAAGTCCCGCTGACCGATACGCCCGAAGGAAACGGCCCGATCACGGCCGGAGGGCTGCCGACCGGACCGGCCGGCGAAAACCCCGGCGGCACGTTCGGGCCGGGAGCTCCCGATCCGGATCTTCCGCCCGATGTTCCCGCCAAGACCGGTGGCGACGTGCTCGGCCAGCCTCAGCCCGTGCTGAACGCGACCGGGATCGACGTGCATTTCTAACGGAACCGGGGACGGCAGCAGGCGCGTGCGCTGGTGCCTGACCCCATTCCGCTGGTGCCTGACCCTATTCCGCTGGTGCCTGACCCCATTACACCAATGGCATAGTGCCGGGCCCTGGCTACTTCGTTTCCATTACCGTTACGCCGGCCCAGTCGGCGGGGGGTGGGTCGGATGCGAAGATGCGGCAGCGTTTGACGTAGAGGTTGCTCGGGCCGTCGCCGGGATACGCTTCGAGCAGCGCCATGAATGCCGCTTCGGCGCGCGCCCATTCGCGTTTGCGGAACAGCCCGAGCGCGGTCGCGAAGTGCGTGACGAGGTCGCTCGTGCTTGCGGCGTCGGCCGCGCGTCCGACCAATTCGAAAATCCGGACCGGCAGTGCCTTGCCCTTGACGGCGACGACGTCGAGCTCGCGCGTCACGAACGCATCGCCGGCCTGCTCGCACACCGCCTCGCTCACGAGCAGACTCACGCCGTACGTCTTGGTCAGCCCCTCCAGGCGCGAACCGAGGTTCACGTTGTCGCCGATCACGGTGTAGCTCAGGTGGGAAGCCGAGCCCATGTTGCCCGAGACCATGTCGCCCGTGTGGATGCCGATGCCGGCTTCGATGCGCGGCCATCCGCGCGACGTCCATTCTTCGCTGCGCTGGCGAAGGCGCGTGCTCATGTCGAGAGCCGCCGCGCACGCGCGCATCGCGTGGTCGGTGCATTCCACCGGCGCGCCCCACACCGCCATGATCGCGTCGCCGATGTACTTGTCGAGAGTTCCTTCGTGCTCGAATACGATCCCCGTCATCTCCCCGAGATAGACGTTGAGGATCTCGACGAGCGTCTCCGGCTCCAGTCCTTCGGAGATCGACGTGAACCCGCGGATGTCGGAGAACAGCACGGTAAGGCACCTGCGCGTTCCGCCGAGCGCGAGCAGGTCGGGATTTTCGCTGACCATGCGCGCCAGCTCGGGGTTGAGGTAGCGGCTGAACGCTTCGCGGGTGCGGCGTTTCTCGCGCTCGACGGTGACGAAGTGGTGCAGGCTGATCGTCATGTAGACGAGCGCGATCGCGACCAGCGGATAGACGATGCCGAGCGGCACTCCCTCGGCGAGAAACAGCCACTGGCTCAGCCCGAGGTAGCCGACGACCAGCGACAGCGCGACCAGCGCCGCCGCGACGCCCTGCACGCGCGCCAGCGCCGCGCCGAGGACGAGCACGCTCGCGAGGATCGCGCCGATCTCGACGAGCACGATCCAGCGCGGCTGGCTCAGAAGATCGTCGCGCAGCACGTTGTCGATGACCGTCGCGTGCAGCTCGACGCCGGGGTAGATGCCGTCGAAAGGCGTGGCCCGTATGTCGGCGACGGCAGTGGCAGTGACGCCGACGATGACGGCTTTGCCGAGCAAGGTGGCGGGATCGGCGCGGCCGGCCAGCAGGTCCGCGGCAGACACGCGGCGAAACGTCCCGCCCGGGCCGCGGAAGTTGAGCAACATCTGGCCGTCCTCGCGAACGGGAATCTCGTGGGGGCCGAGGCGCACATCGGCGGCCTCGAGCGACACGATCCGAAGGCGCGCCTGCCAGTCGGGGTGCACGACCTGCAGCATCGACAGCGACAGCGGCAGCGCCATGCGGTCGCCGTAGCTCATGACCGCAGGCACGCGGCGGTAATACCCGTCGGGGTCAGGTTCGGAGTTGAAGAAGCCGTTCGATTTCGCTGCAGCGGCGATTGCCGGGATGTTCGTGACAGCCGTCTTCGCCGCGAGGATCTTGGTTTCTCCGCTCTCTCCCGCCTCGGACTGCACGGCAGCATACGAGGCGACGGCGACATTGCTGCCGCCGCTGTGGCTCCCGCCGCGATCGAAGAAATAGCCGAGCACGACGTTGCCGGATTTGGCGATGGAATCGGCGAGCGCGCGGTCGTCGGGGCTGCCGTCGGCAAGAGCCCGCGAGACTTCGGCCAGCGCCTGGTCGCCGACGCGACCTTTGAGGGACGTCAGGTCGGGAGCCGCCGTCGCTTCCGACTGCACGATGTCGAACCCGACCACCGACGGGCCGCCCTCCTCGATCTTGTCGAGCAGGCGCGCGAGCGTCGCCCTGGGCCAGGGCCAGCGGCCGATCTCGGCGATGCTCGCGTCGTCGACCGCAACGATGACTGCCTCGGGTGAGCCGGGCTGGCGGCCGCGCGCCAGCAGGCGAAGGTCGATGGCCCGGGCATCGAGAAGGGCCAGCGGCGCAATGCCGATGAAACGGAGGACCGCCAGCACCACCCCGAGCAGAGCTGCGATCGTCATCGGGGAGAGCCGGGCGGCCAGGCGCAGGCGAGGCATCGACGCGCAGTTTAGCAGGTTGCGGCGTGCGGGCCGACGGCAGGGGTTTTTCCGCAGCCTGCCAGCAGGGGCCCGGTGCCGCGTCCATCGTCGCTCCAGCCGTGCGCACGGCTCGTGTCTCGCACACCGTCCGGCCTTCGCGGCCGCGCACGGGAAAAGAGGCGGATGCTTTCTTTCGACGGCTGTCGCAGCAATCAGGACCAGCGAACGTTTGACGTGGCTGCGGGGCACGAGGCAAGGTGTCGGCCTCGCGCCTGCGGGATGGTCGCGGCACGGGAGGGCGCTGGATGTTCAATGGCTCGGCACGGGTGTGGTTTGGCAGGATCGCGGCGACCGGCTGCGCTCTGGGCCTGGTGTGTACGGCAACTGTCGCAGCGGCCAAGGCGGTGACGCTCGGTCGTACCGAGACGAACACCGACTACGTGTCGGCGGGAATCGGGGGCATCGGGAGCGGGCCGGGAACGCTCACGATCACCGGCGTCACGGGGCCTGTCCACAAGGCATTTCTTTACTGGCACGGCATCAACACGAGCTCGGCCGACGCGGTCTACGACAACGCGACGATCACGTTCGCCAACACCCAGGTTACCGGTGTCAGCCTCGGTGATTCCGAGACCAACTGCTGGGGGCCGGGCAGCAGTCGCGCGTTCTTCGCCGACGTGACGAGCCTGGTGACCGGGAACGGGGCTTACGGGATCTCGGGCCTCGACGCAGGGACCGGCCACAACGGCAACGGCGCCTCGCTGATCGTGCTGTTCGACGATGGCAACAGCACCAACAACCACGATCTCGTGTTCTTCGAAGGCAACGATTCGGACTACGTGCAGAACGGCTTTCCTGGCGAGGTCAATGGCTGGGCGGCGACGCTCGACAACATCAATTACACCGGCGGCACGGTGGTGGCCCAGTTCCACGTCAGCGACGGACAGTCCTTCACCGACGATTCGGTGACGTTCGCGGGTCCTGTGAACAGCCTGACGATCGACGACACCACTTCGCTGTGGGACGGCAACTCCGTCCCGAACGCAGGCTTCAGCCGCGCGGGCACGGACAGTCTCTGGGACATCCACACGTTCGACATCACCGGAGCCTTCGCGGCGCCGGGCGTGCAGAGCCTCTCGCTCACGGGAATGTTGAACACGGGAGACTGCCACAGCCTCGTCGTGCTGATGCTCGACCTGAAGGCCGGCTCGGCGCCCTGCGGCAACGGCCGCCTCGACCCCGGTGAGGAGTGCGACTTCGCAGGCTCGGCCGATGCCGACTGCCCCGGCGTCGAAACCTGCCTGCACGACTGCACCTGCGGCTGCACCAACCCGTTCCAGTGCAACGACGGCAGCGGCTGCACGTCGGACTCCTGCAACGTCGAGCTCGGCCGCTGCGAGCACAAGCCGGCCTGCGCGAGCGCTCCCGGATGCAGCGACACCTGCGACGAGGACGCCGCGTCCTGCCGTACGTGCGGGCACCCGTACAGCAACACGCGCTGCGTGGTCAACGCCGTCTTCATCCTGCAATCGTCGGTCGACCTGCGTTCCTGCGAGCTCTGCACCTGCGACGTCGACTCGAGCCACACGATCACGGCGACGGACGCCCTGATGGTACTGCGCAGCTGCACCGATCTTCCGACCAACCTGCAGTGCGCGCCGCCGACGACGACCACGACCGTTCCCTAGGAGGGCCTTCTTGCGGATTTCGAACGCCTCGTCCCGCCTGCGCTCGATTTCCGCCTCGGCCGCCCTTTTCCTGCTGATGTTTTCCCCCGCAACCGCGCTCGCGGTCTGCGGCAACGGCCTGCTCGAGAACGGCGAGCAGTGCGACGACGGCAACACGGCCAGCGGGGACTGCTGCGACTCGCTCTGCCAGCTCGAGCAGAGCGGCGCACCCTGCCCCGACGACGGCAACCAGTGCACGAGCGATACCTGCGACGGCCAGGGAACCTGCAACCACTCCATCGCGCAGTTCGCTCCCTGCGACGACGGCAACAGCTGCACCGTGGGAGACGTGTGCAACAGCGACGGGTTCTGCCAGAGCGGCGAGCAGCTGCCGGATGGCAACACCTGCGACGACGGCAACGGCTGCACGGTCGGCGACACCTGCACGAGCGGATTCTGCAGCGGCGCTCCCCGCGACTGCTCGAGCCTGACGAACGCTTGCGGAACCGGCTTCTGCAACGACAACACCGGCAACTGCGACGTCGAGTTCCAGTCCGACGGCACCACCTGCGACGACGGCAACACGTGCACGACGGATGACCAGTGCACCGGCGGATCCTGCGGCGGCACGGCGGTCGACTGTTCCGGCTCATCCGACCAGTGCAACAACGCGTTCTGTGACGGCGGGACCGGCCAGTGCGTCAAGATCCCCGTCGAGACGGCGATCCCGTGCAACGACGGCGACCCCTGCACGACGAACGATCGCTGCCGTTCCGGCCTCTGCCTCGGCACTGCGCTGGACTGCTCGGGACTGACGACCCAGTGCGCGACCGGCGAGTGCAACGCGGACAGCGGCCAATGCGAGGCGTTCGCCCGCGAGAACGGGACGATCTGCGACGACGGGGTCGCCTGCACGACGAACGACCAGTGTACGAACGGCGTCTGCGGCGGCAGCGCGGTGGTCTGCCCGCCACCGACCAATTCGTGCCAGACCAATACCTGCGACCAGCAGACGGGCCGGTGCAGTGTCGCCAACGGCACCACCTGCGACGACGGCGACCCGTGTACGGTCGGCGACTCGTGCAGGAACGGTATCTGCGCCGGAACGCCCCGCGACTGTTCGTCGCTCGACGGGCAGTGCACGACCGGAACCTGCAACGCCCAGACCGGGCAATGCGAGGCGGTACGGAAGACCGACGGAACCTCGTGCAATGACGGGAGCAAGTGCACGCGCGCAGACACCTGCCAGGCCGGAGTCTGCTCCGGGGCGTCGGTGGACTGCTCGAGCCTCGACGGCGCCTGCACCGTCGGGACCTGCAATCCCCAGAATGGCCACTGCGTCGCTTCTACGAAAAGCGACGGCGCGGTGTGTGACGACGGCAACCCGTGCACGACCGGTGACCAGTGCAGCGCCGGCGTCTGCGCGGGCACTGCGCGCGACTGCTCGTCCCTCAACGGGCAGTGCACGACCGGGTCCTGCGACGCCCGGAGCGGGCAGTGCGTGGCGACTCCGAAGTCCGACGGCACCTCGTGCAGCGACGGCAGCCTGTGTACGACCGGCGACCAGTGCACGGCCGGAACCTGCCGTGGCATCGCGAAGGACTGCTCGGCCCTGAACGCAGCCTGCGCGACGGGAACCTGCAACCCGGACAGCGGCCAGTGCATCGCCGCGCCGAAAACCAACGGCACGGTGTGCGACGACGGCAACCTCTGCACGACCGGGGACCAGTGCAGCGCAGGCGTCTGCGCGGGCACCCCGCGCGACTGCTCGTCCTTGAACGGTCCGTGCGCGACCGGGACCTGTGACGCCCGGAGCGGGCAGTGCGCAGCGATTCCAAAAACCGACGGCACCTCGTGCAGCGACGGCAACCTCTGCACGATCGGCGACCAGTGCACGGCCGGGACCTGCCACGGCACTGCGAAAGACTGCTCGGCTTTCAGCGGGCAGTGCGCGACGGGGACCTGCAACGTGGACAGCGGACAGTGCTTCGCTGCGCCAAAAACCAACGGCACGGTGTGCGACGACGCCAATGCGTGCACGACCGGCGACCAGTGCAGCGCCGGCGTCTGCTCGGGCGCTCCGCGCGACTGCTCGTCCTTGAACGGGCCGTGCTCGACCGGGACCTGCAACGTGCAGAGCGGGCAGTGCGCAGCGATCCCGAAGACCGACGGCACCTCCTGCAGCGACGGCAACCTCTGCACGACCGGCGATCAGTGCACGGCGGGGACCTGTCACGGCGCCGCGAAGGACTGCTCGGCTTTCAGCGGGCAGTGCGCGACGGGGACCTGCAACGTCGACAGCGGACAGTGCTTCGCTGCACCAAAAACCAACGGCACGGTGTGCGACGACGCCAATGCGTGCACGACCGGCGATCAGTGCACGACCGGGACCTGCCGCGGCACCGCGAAAGACTGCTCGGCCCTGGACGCCGCCTGCGCGACCGGTACCTGCAACCCCGACAGCGGCCAGTGTTTCGCGTCCGCAAAAACCAACGGCACGGTGTGCGACGACGGCAACGCGTGCACCGCCGGCGACCAGTGCAGCGCAGGCGCCTGCGCGGGCACCCCGCGCGACTGCTCCAGCCTGGACCGCGCGTGCGCGACCGGAACCTGCAATGCGCAGAGCGGGCAGTGCGCCGCCATCCCGAAGACCGACGGCACCTCCTGCAGCGACGGCAACCTGTGCACGACCGCAGACCAGTGCACGGCCGGAACCTGCCGCGGCACCGCGAAGGACTGCTCGACCCTGAACGCGGACTGTGCGACCGGAACCTGCAACCCGGACAGCGGCCAGTGCACGGCCTCCCCCAAGCAGGACGGCACGACGTGCAACGATGGAAACGCCTGTACCAGCGCAGACCAGTGCAGCGCCGGCGTCTGCGCCGGCACGGCGCTGGATTGCTCGGACCTTTCCGACCAGTGCAACACCGGAGCCTGCGACGCGCGCAGCGGAACCTGCCAGAAGACCGCGAAGACCGACGGCACCGAGTGCAACGACGGCGCGTTCTGCACGAAGACCGATACCTGCCGCAGCGGTGCCTGCGTCGGCAGCGGCGATCCCTGCGCGGGCAACCCGGTCTGCTCGGGAGCGTGCAACGAAGCCGCCGACAACTGCAATGCCGCCAGGGGCACTCCCTGCGCGAACGACTCGAACGTCTGTACCGACGACGTCTGCGACGGCAGCGGGAGCTGCGGCCACGTCGCGAACACCGCCGCCTGCGACGACGGCCAGTTCTGCACAACCGGCGACCACTGCGCAGGTGGCGCCTGCGTAGGGACGCCCACTTGTCCCCAGACACACGCCTGCGGCGATACCTGCGACGAGACGGCCAAGGCCTGCCGCACCTGCGGGCATCCCTTCAGCAACACGCGCTGCATCGTCAACGCGGTGTTCGTGCTCCAGGGCGCCGTCGACCTGAGGACCTGCGAGCTGTGTACGTGCGACGTCGACTCGAACGGGATCGTCAGCGCGACCGACGCCCTGCTGATCCTGCGCACCTGCGCGGACCTCCCCGTCAGCCTCGACTGCCCGTCGCCCACTCAAACCACGACCACAACCACCACCGTCATCTTCTGACCCCCTGCGCGGCGCCGTCCGCCGGGGCACGAGCCCGCGACAGCAGCAGCGACCCGGTCGAGAGAAAGCAGGACGCAGAGGTCAGTCGGGCAGGTGCTGCTCCCCCGCATCCTCGCGCCAGAACTGCGCATAGTCCTCGAGCGTTGCCAGCTTCGTCAGGTCGCGCATCCGGTCGACGTAGAGCACGCCCTGCAGGTGGTCGAGCTCGTGCTGGAATACCGTCGCGAGGAATCCTTCCGCTTCGATCGCGTGCACCGCGCCGTCGAGGTCGAGGTAGGACACGCGGATGCGACGCGGCCTCTCGACGAACCCGCGCAGGTTCGGCACGGACAGGCATCCTTCCCAGAATCCCTGCTCTTCGCCGTCGAGGATCGTGATCTTCGGATTGAGAAAAACCCGCAGGCCGAAAGGTTCCTGTCCCGGATAGCGGTCCGAATCGGCATCGATTTCGATGACCGCGACCTGGATCGATGCGCCGATCTGCGGCGCAGCGAGTCCGATTCCCTGCTCATGGTGCATCGTGTCGATCATGTCTTCGATCAACGCCTGCAGCGCGGCCGAGCCGATTTCGTCAGGCTCGACATCGCGCGCGACCACGCGAAGAAGCGGATTTCCGATCGTCAGGACGGGGAGTATGGCCATCGTACTCGTGCGGCAGCGCCGCGGCGCCTACATGTCGGCGAACGCGCGAAGGCTCAAGCGCGCTCGCTCCCGAGGCTTTCGCGCGCGCCGGCCTGCGACGGCAGCGCCAGGCGCGGATCGAACCACGTAAGGATGCGGTCGTTCTCTTCGCGCGGATACGTGTGGGAGAGATCCTCGATGATCCTCAGCGTGATGTCGGCGCCGGCGCGGGTCAGCTCGTCGGCCGCCATCTCGGCGGTCTCTACCGGGAACATCCAGTCGAGGCGCCCGTGCACGAGCCAGATGCGGCTGGCCGCCGCACGCGCGAGGTTTCCCCCGACGAGGTTGGCCGGGTGCAGCACTCCCGACACCGGCGCAAGGTGCGTGTACGGCGCATCCTCGGAGAGACCTTCGAGGAGCGTGTACGTTGCGCCGTCGGAAAGACCCGTCAGCAGGATGTGCGAGCGATCGACGTTCCAGCGGCCCGCGATGTAGGCGACCATGTCGCGCAGGTTGCGGGAATCGAGGTCGGGGCCCATCAGCGACCACGTCGGACCCGCCGCCGTCGGCGCGGCGAGAAGAAAACGGCGTCCTCGCGCTTCGCGCAGCCAGGTCCACAGGAAATCGCGGCCGGAGCCCGAGCCGCCGTGCAATGCGACGACGAGGGGCCGAGGCGAGGCGCCGTCGTAGCTCTCCGGAACGTAGAGGCAGAAGCCCCCGCGAACGTCGGCACCGCGCTCTCCGCCGCTGTGATGGAGGCCGACGGTGACGCCTTCGGGCGGCGTGCGTTCGAGCTCGGCGAGCCGGTCGTGCAGCGGCGCCTCGACGAAATAGCGCGACAATGGCGGAAAGCGGTGCAGCGCGTAGAGGTGCTCGAGCGCACGGCAGAACGTCCTCAGGCTCGCGATCACCTTGAGGATCGATTCCCCGCCGCCGCTGGCGGCCAGGAACATCTCGAGGGAGCGGCGCGCCAGCTCGGCACCGTCGGCAAAGCGCGCGTGAAACGCTGCCATCGGTGCCGGCGGCGTAGCAGCGCGATACGCGTCCAGTGTCTTTTCGAGCTCGGCGTGATGCGGCGCCAGCGCCTTGCGGAGCTGGCCGATTTCCGGCGGATGAAGATAGCGCGCCGCTGTCTCCATCGCGCCAAGAACCGTGAGCGTCGCGACACCGACGGCGGCAAGGGCTTCCTGGTAGTCGTCGGGGATCTCGACCATCGACTCCTCGGAGAACCCGGCGTGCGGACGAGTCCGGGATCGATCCTGCGTGCGCCGCCTGCGCGAAATAATTCCGTTGTCGCAAAGACGGCGCGAAACTACTGGCCTGCGCGGGCGTCACCCTAAGCGATGGCCGCGGCCCTTGGAAGGCCCGGCCCCCGAACGCGCACTCGCGGCCGCGCCGGGGCGGTGCTAATCGGAGCCGGGGACTGCGATGCACCAAGCCGCCTGCCAAAGTTCCCCAAAGGAAACGCGGCCTCTGCTATCTGCGGCGCGATGCGTCAGCCTGCGGGCAATTGCAGCTGCAGTCGTCCTCGCCCTGCCCGCCACCTGCGCGATAGCCGAGCCCGTCGTCGGCACCAACATCACTGCCGAATTGCTGAGCGACCAGGAGACGATCCGTCCGGGGCAGCCCTTCACCGTCGGGATCGCACTCAGGCCGGCGGCCGGCTGGCACACGTACTGGCAGAACCCCGGCGACAGCGGGCTCCCGACCCGCGTCGAGTGGAAGCTGCCCGACGGTTTTCGTGCGGGTGAATTGCAGTGGCCCCATCCGGTTCGACTGGGCAATCCGCCGTTCGTGACCTTCGGATACGAAGGCGACTCGCTGCTCTTGACCGACATCCAGACGCCGGACTCGGCCAAAGTCGGCGAAGACATCCAGATCGTCGCAACTGCAAAATGGCTCGCATGTCGTGAAGACGCGTGCGTGCCGGGGAAAGCAGACCTTCCGCTGAAAATCCGCGTCGAAGACGCCCCGGCCGTCCGCGACTCGCGTGTCTGCGATCTTTTCGATGCCGCGCGACAAGGGGTCCCCCGCTCTCTCGACGGCTGGTCCGCAAAGTTCTCCGGCAACGCCGATACGATGCGATTCGAGATCAGCGGCCCGAAAGATTCGCGCCCGTCGACCAATCGCCTCGACCTCTTCCCGCTCGAAGGACGCATCGTCGATGCGTCGGCGCAGGCACGCACGACGACGACCGATGACGGCTTCGTCGTCGAAGTTGCGCGCGACAAGCATGCGACCGGTCTCCCCGATCACCTCGGCCTCGTCGTCGTCGCCGACGGCGGCTGGGATTTCGGCGGCAACGTGCACGCGCTGCGCGTCGATGCGCGCAACGTCGCAGCTGCGGCGCCCGGGAGTGCGGCTGCGGCCGCGCCTGCCGCAGCGCCTGTGCCTGCCGCCGTGCCTGCACCCGGCGCGGCGCCTGCACCCACCCCTGCCACCGAGGCGCGCGGCGGCGAAGCTGCGTCGCCCGCGCCGGCGCGCGTCGCGCAGACCGGCGTCGGCGACATTACGCTGTGGGCCGCCATTTCCCTGGCCTTCCTCGGCGGACTGGTCCTCAACCTGATGCCCTGCGTGTTCCCCGTGCTGTCGCTGAAGATCCTCGGTTTCGTGCACGTCGCACACAGCGAGCCGGCCGCGGTGCGGCGTCACGGCTACGCGTTCTGCGCCGGAGTCGTCGTGTCGTTCTGGGTTCTCGCGGCGCTGCTGCTTTCGCTTCGCGCGGCGGGCGATGCGCTCGGCTGGGGCTTCCAGCTCCAGGAGCCGAGGTTCGTCGCGCTGATGATCGCGCTCTTGTTCATGCTCGCGCTCAATCTTCTCGGCGTCTTCGAGTTCGGCGGGTCGCTGTCGGCGGTTGCCGGACGGATGGATTCCGGATCCGGTTACGTCGGTGCCTTCGCCAGTGGAGCACTGGCGACCGTGCTCGCGACGCCCTGCACTGCACCGTTCATGGGATCGGCGCTCGGATACGCGCTCGTGCAGCCGGCGCCGGCCGCAGTGGCCGTGTTCACGTCGCTCGGCGTCGGCATGGCGTCGCCGTATCTCCTGCTTTCGTGCGTTCCGCGCCTGCTCGCGCGACTTCCGCGGCCGGGCCCGTGGATGGAACGATTGCGCCAGGCGATGGCGTTCCCGCTGCTGGCCACGGTTGCGTGGCTGATCTGGGTGTTCGGCCGCGAAACCGGAAACGATGGCGTGCTGCTGCTTCTGCTGTCGTTGCTCCTTCTCGCGATGGCCGCGTGGATGATTGGGGGCGAAGCGGACGGCCCACATCCTGTTGCAAGGTTCTGTGCTGGGCTGAGCGTCGCCGGATCGGTCGTGCTGACGCTTGCTGCAGCGTCCGCGCCGACGCCCGCAACCGGCTCGACCGCCGTCTCCGAAGGCGCCGTCGTCTGGCAGCCGTGGGATCCCGGTGGCATCGCGCGCCACCGCAGCGAAGGACGCGCGGTATTCGTCGATTTCACAGCCGACTGGTGCCTGTCGTGCAAGGTCAACGAGCGCGTGGCCCTGACCGGCGACGATTTCGCGGGCCAGCTTCGCGCGGCCGGAGCGGTCGCGATGAAAGCGGACTGGACCCGCTCCGATCCGCGCATCACCGAGGCGCTCGCGAGCTTCGGGCGAAGCGGCGTTCCGCTCTACGTCGTCTATCCGCGCGACCCCGCGCGCGATCCCATCGTGCTGCCGCAGGTGCTGACGCCGTCGGTGGTCCACGACGCGCTCGCCAAGGCACTTTCCTGACGGTTGGGGACAGGCAGTATCCCTCTGGTGCCTGACCCCATTCCTCTGGTGCCTGACCCTATTCCTCTGGTGCCTGACCCCATTACATGCCAGCAATGCCGCCTGCGTGAAGGTGTCCGTCGTTCTTCCGTACTGGCTCGACCGTCCTGCGCTCGAGGCCGTCGACATTGCCCGCAGCGCGGCGGCTGCGGGCTTCGAAGAGCTGTGGATCGGCGAGATGATGACGTTCGATGCCTTCGCGCTCGCGGCGGCAATCGTCCGCGAGACTGAGCAGCTTCGCGTCGTCGTCGGTCCCCTGGCAATCGCAGTGAGGACTGCCGCGTCGCTGGCACTCGGAATCACGTCGGTGAGCGAGCTCGGCGGTCGCCGCGCCGACCTCGCGCTTGGCGCTTCCACCCCGGTCGTCGTCCGCGACTGGCACGGCCGCAGCTTCGATGGTGCAGTCGAGCGAATGCGCGAGACGGTCGCCGCGCTGAAGCCCATGCTCGCCGGCGAGAAATCCTCGTTCGACGGCAGGCACGTGCGCACGCGCGGGTTCCGCATGACGGCGCGCGCCGCACACTCGACGATCACCGTCGCCGCGTTCGGCACGAAGATGCTCGATCTTGCCGCCACTGTCGCCGACCGCGTCGTCGTCAACCTCGTGACGACCACCCAGGTGGCGCGCGTCAAGCAGCGGATCGCGGCTGCAGCCGCCGCGGCGGGAAAGCCCGCCCCGCCGCTGGCCGTCTGGCTGCCCGCCGCGATCGCTCCCACGCCGGCGGCGTGGGAGCAGCTCGCACGGCAGCTCGTCGTCTATCTTGCACCGAAAGGCTACGGCGAGATGTTCATCGATGCCGGGTTCGGAAGCATCGTCGAGCAGGCCCGCAGCGGCACCCATCCTCGCGATCTCCTGCGCGCGATGCCGCGCGAGCTCGTCCAGGCGGTCGGCGCGATCGGATCCGGCGATGCGCTGCGCAGCCGGCTTGCCGAGTACGCGCGGGCCGGCGCCGATGAGGCCGGGATCGTTCCGGTGACGGCGCACGACGATGCAGGCCGCACGCTACTTCGCGACCTCGCCGGCGCGAACGCCTGAGCGAATCCGAGGGCGCTACAAAAACCGTAGCGCTACATTTTTTGCAGCATCCGGAAAATCGCCGCGGCAGCGGTCAGAGCTTGAGCACGCGCATCGCGTTCTCGCGCAGGAACTTCGGCCATACGTGGTCGCGGAACGGAACCGACGGCATGTCGCCGAAAATCCGCTCCAGGCTCAGCCCCATCGGGAAATAGCCGGCATACAGGATCTTGTCGGCGCCGCGCGTGTTGGCGAAATCGACGATGTTCTTCGGGTAGTGCTTGGGCGCGAAGGCGCTCGTCGAGTAGTAGAGGTTCGGATACTTGAGCATCAGCTTGACCATCAGGTCCGTCCACGGCTCGCAGCCGTGGCGCGTCACGAAGCGCAGCTCGGGGAAAAACCAGCAAACCTCGTCGATCAGCGCGACGTCCTGGCACATCATCGGCACGCGCGGCCCGGGCACTCCCGCACAGACGAAAATCGGGATGTCGAGGTCGACGCAGGCGGCATAGATCGGGAAGAACTTCTTGTCGTTGATCGGCACCTGGGGAGCGCAGCCGGCCGGGAACGCCGTGGCGGCCTTCACCCCGAACTGCTCCACCGCGCGTCGCAGCTCGCGCACCCCTTCCATGCCGAGGTTCGGGTTGACGGCGAAGCTGGGGATGAATCGCGACGGATGCTCCTTCAGCGCACGTGCCCCGAGAGGGTTGCCGAAGCGCACGCTGATCATCGCCTTTTCGATCCCGTACTTGTCCATCTCGTCGAGCGCGATACCCATGTAGTCCTCCGAGTCGCGCACGGTGGGAATGGCCTTGAACATGTACTCGGCCGGCATCTTGAACAGCTCGCGGCTCTCCTGATCCATCAGCAGCGGCTTCATGAAATCGTACCAGGTGCCACGATCGTCGGTGGGCAGCTCGAGCATGAGGTCGATGACGCCGATTCCGGCAGGCATGGACATGGGAGGACTCCTTCGGGAAGATTGCGACGGGCGGCGCGACCCGGCCGGGCCGGGCGACTTGCCGCATCGGAACGTAGACGACAATCAGCCTTGGCACAAGGCAGGACGGGGCCTCTTACCGAGCAGGAGCGCCTGGCGCTCTCCCGAGCAGGAGCGCGCCTCGCGCTCTTCCCGAGCAGGAGCGCCTGGCACTCTTCGCGAGTAAGAGCGCGCCTGGTGGAGAACGAAAATGACGACCGAGTCGGAGTCCGGCGGCGCCAACGCTGAACAGATCGCGTTCTGGAACGATGTCGGCGGACCGCGCTGGGTACGCGAGCAGGCGCTTCTCGACGAGCAGCTCGATCCGGTGGGACGCCAGGCCATCGACGCGTCCGGTGTGCGCGCGGGCGAAATGGTCATCGACGTCGGCTGCGGCTGCGGCTCGACGAGTCTCGAGCTCGCCCGCCGCGTCGGACCCCGCGGAAAAGTCACCGGCGTCGACATCTCCAGGCCGATGCTCCATCTGGCACGCGAGCGCGCCGCGCGCGAATCGCTCGCGCAGACGGAATTCGTCGCGGCCGACGCCCAGAGCCACCGCTTCCGGCCCGGGTACGACCTCGTGTTCTCGCGATTCGGCGTGATGTTCTTTGACGATCCGGTCGCCGCGTTCACGAACCTGCACGGAACGCTCAAGCCGTCGGGGCGCATGGCGTTCCTGTGCTGGCAGGCCCTGCACCGCAATCCGTGGATGGCGCTGCCGATGATGGCGGCGATGAAGCACGTCACGTTCGACGCGCCGGCCTCGCCCGACGCGCCGGGTCCTTTCGCGCTGGCCGATGCTGCGCGGGTGCAGTCGATCCTGGAGCGCGCCGGATTCCGCGACATCGCCACTGGCGGCCTCGACGCCGAACTTTCGATCGGCGGGCGTCTCGAGCTCGACGAAACGGTGCGCTTCGTGCTCGAGCTGGGGCCTCTCGCAAGGGCACTGGCCCAGCAGTCGGCCGACGTGCGCGCTGCGGTGGCACGCGAGGTGCGGCTTTCGCTCGAACCGTTCCAGGGCCCCGACGGCGTGAAGATGGCCGGCGCGATGTGGATCGTGACGGCCGGGGCCTGATCGCGTTTACCGACGGATGTTGGCATCGCTGCAGAGAAGGTTCCTGTACTTTCCGATCCGCCGGTCCATCGCGAGCCCCGACGACTACGGCCTCGAGTACGAAGACGTCTCGCTGAAGACCCGCGACGGCGTCACGCTGCACGCGTGGTGGCTGCCGGTAAGTCCCCCGGCCCGTGCCACGGCGAGAACGGCGCTGTTCCTTCACGGCAACGCGGGCAACGTGTCGTTCTGGCTGCCGGTCGCCCGGCCTTTCCACGAGCTCGGATGGAACACGCTGATCGTCGACTATCGCGGTTACGGCCGAAGCGGCGGGCGTCCGAGCGAAGAAGGGACGTATCTCGACGCCGACAGCGCGTGGTGCTGGCTAAAGGAAAATCGCGGCGTCGATCCCTCCCGCATCGTCGTCGTCGGTCGCTCGCTCGGCGGAGGCGTCGCGACGTGGCTCGCGCTCGAGCGTCCGGTCGGCGCCCTGGTGCTCGAGTCTACGTTCACGTCGATTGCCGACGTCGTTGCTTCGGTGCTCCGGGTTCCCGGCATCCGCAGCGTCGTGCGGCTCGGCTATCCGAGCCTCGCCCGCATGGGCCGCATCGACGTTCCGCTGCTGGTTTTTCACGGTCGTGGCGACGACCTGATCCCGATCGCGCAGGGTCGCGCGCTGCACGCTGCAGCGGCGGGGCCGAAACGCTTCGTCGAGCTGACCGGCGGCCACAACGACGCCTACGATCTCGATTCGAAAACGTACGCTGCGGCGCTGAAAGAATTCGCAGCCGGACTGGACGCGCCGCCGCGGAGCCGATGACGGCTGCTCAATCTCTCCAGGGAATTGCGAGACCGAGATCGGTGAGCTTGGCTTCGCACTCGGCCCGCTCGCGGTTCGCCTTGAGGCCTTTTTCGCCGCGCTCGAGCCATCCGAACTTTTTCGCCTGCTCGAGTGCCGCGCTGCGATCGCCGGACGAGGCCGCGCGAATCACCATCTGTTCCAGCCGCGTCAGCGCCACCGAGTGGAACTGGTAGTCCTTGAACGCTTCCCACGCGACGGGGCACCATTTGGCGACGACCTGCTCGCCGATCACGGCGGCGTAGTCGCGGATCTCCTGCTGTGCGTGCGCGTCCATGCGAAGGCGAAGGAAGTGCAGCAGGTTGTGCAGGTCCACTTTCCAGTACGCCTCGGTGTACGTGGAAAGAGGCAGGTCCTTGCGCGCCTGCTCGCGCGCTACCCCGAGGTCGAGGCGCTCCTGGTAGACCTGGCGCGCAAAATCCTGCAGCTCGGCCTCGCGCGCGCTCAGCATGGTTCCCTGGACGGAATCGAGGCTGCCGGTACTGCCCTGGCGATTGTCGGACGACTGGGCGCGCCACTGGTCGTCGCGCGTGCGCTGCGCAGCGTCGATCGCGATCGAGTAGCGCGTGCTGTACTCGTTGACCGACGAAGTCCTGTGCCGGATCCACTGGCGCCAGCAGTCCATCGGCACGCGCACGTGCATCTTGATCTCGCACATCTCGAACGGCGTCGTGTGCCAGTGCCGCATCAGATAGCGCACCAGCCCTCGATCCTCGAGCAGCTTGCGGGTGCCGCGCCCGTAGGAGACTCGCGCTGCCTGCACGATCGACTCGTCGCTTCCCATGTAATCGACGACGCGCACGAACCCGTCGTCGAGCACCTTCAGGGGAACCCCGAGAATCGCGTCCAGCTCCTCTACGACCGGGCGCCCGATGCGACCGCCGTCCTCGCTCATTTCTCGATCACCTGTTCGCGCACCTCTTCGCGTATTTCCTGGCGCATTTTTTGGCGCACCTCTTGGCCGAAAGTCGGCGGAGCCTAGCTCCGAATCCGGCTTCCCGAAAGCGGCGGGCTGCACAACTCGTGAAGCTCGCGGGCGGTCCCTCGGGACGCGGCGCTTGACGAAGCCCGGCCGCGCGTGCTCTGTGCGTCGAGGATGGCAGAGGGGCGCTGCCGGAAAGGACCAAAAGGAGGCCTGCCATGACCGTCGACCTGTGGATGCTCGTCTACACTTCCCTGCTCTGCCTGCTGATTCCCAGCGTCAGCGTCGTCGGGCTGAACGGGGTTCCCGGCGGCATGCAGTGGGGATTCGGCAACCGCGATACGCCCCTGGCGGTGCCGGAGTGGGTTGCCCGCACGCGCCGCGCCCATGCGAATCTCGTCGAAAACCTCGCGCCGTTCGCCGTGCTCGTGCTCGTTGCGCACGTTTCGGGCAAGGCCAACGCGACCACTGCGCTCGGAGCGCAGATCTTCTTCGTCGCCCGCGTAGCGCACGCGGGGATCTACATCGTCGGCATCCCGTATCTGCGCACCCTGGCGTTTGCCGCCTCGATCGTCGGAGAGGTGATGATTCTCGGGCGCATATTCGGCTGACGGCGCGAGCGCGAAAATGCCCGGCTGCCGCGCAATTTCTGCTACCGTTGCGCGTCGAAGAGCCGTCGAAGCGATGAAGGCAGGAATGATCGATCCCGCGATCCCTCAACCGGAGGGCGACGACGTTTCCACGCGCAGCGCGCTGCGGCGCGCGATCGCACCGGGGCGGTCCCTGTCGTCGAGCGACGTCGTCGCGCGCGAGGAGCCGCTGGAGATCCAGCTCGGCCCTGCCTCCCTTGCCGTCGTCATGAGGACGCCCGGCCACGACGAAGAGCTGGTGCGCGGCTTTGCGATCACCGAACGAATCGTCGCCTCCGCTTCGCAGATCCTGTCGGTCCGCCACTGCTCGACCGCCCGGTCGGCCGAGGCCGAAGACAACGTGGTGCGCATCCTGGTCGCAGCGGAAGTCGAGGTCGACCTGGCTGCGCTGCGTCGCAACCTGTACGCGAGCAGCAGCTGCGGGATCTGCGGCAAGGCGACGATCGAGAACGCGCTCGCCACCGCGCCGCCCCTCGCCGATGACGCTTTCGCCCTCGATGCGGCGACGATCCGCGCGTTTCCCGCAAAGCTCGCATCGATGCAGGAGGGTTTTCGTGCGACCGGCGGGCTACACGCCGCCGGCCTTTTCGACCGCAGCGGCAACCTGCTGGTGGTGCGCGAGGACATCGGCCGCCACAACGCCGTCGACAAGGTCGTCGGCTGGGCGGCCGCGCACGGTCTTCTTCCGTTGTCGCGCCACGCGCTGATGGTGTCGGGCCGCATTTCCTTCGAGATCGTGCAGAAGGCGCTGGCCGCGCGCGTCCCTGTCGTTGCCGCGGTTTCGGCTCCGTCGTCGCTGGCAATCGAACTGGCCGAGGCTTCCGGCATTGCGCTCGTCGGGTTCCTGCGCGGCCAGACGATGAACGTCTACGCGAACCAGGCGCGAGTGCTGGCATGAGCGACGATTCGGGCCGCGCCGCGGCCGGACTCGGAGCCGTGCTTCGTACGCTCGCGCGCACGACGAGCGCGACGGGGGCGCTTCGCACGGCCAGGCTGCTCGCTCGCATCAATCAGGACGGCGGCTTCGATTGCCCCGGCTGCGCGTGGCCGGAGCCGGGCGACCGCTCCTTCGCCGAGTTCTGCGAGAACGGAGCAAAAGCGGTCGCACACGAAGCGGGAGCGGGAAGCGTCGACGCGGAGTTCTTCGCTTCGCACACGGTCACCGGGCTTCGCAGCCACGAGGACCGCTGGCTCGAGGCGCAGGGCCGCCTCGTCGAGCCCGTGTGGATGGCGCCGGGAAGCGACCGCTACGTCGCGATTTCCTGGGAAGATGCGCTCGCGAGGATCGGCGGCAAGCTACGCAGCCTCGCGTCGCCGGACGAAGCGGTCTTCTACACGTCCGGGCGCACGAGCAACGAGGCGGCGTTCCTTTACCAGCTCTTCGCGCGGGCGCTCGGCACCAACAATCTTCCAGACTGCTCGAACATGTGCCACGAATCCAGCGGCACCGGGCTCGGAGAAGTGCTCGGCGTCGGCAAGGGAACCGTCAGCCTCGACGACTTCGACGAAGCCGACGCGATCTTCATCCTCGGACAGAATCCCGGCACCAATCACCCGCGCATGCTGACGACGCTGCAGCGTGCGAAGGAACGTGGCGCCAAGATCGTCAGCATCAACCCGCTTCGCGAGCTCGGTCTCGTGCGCTTCTCGAATCCGCAGCGGCCGCTGGATCTTCTCGGGCGCAGCACCGAGTTGACGGACCTGTACCTGCAGGTGCGCATCGGCGGCGACATCGCGCTGCTCAAGGGGATCATCAAGCACGTGTTCGAGGCCGAGGATGCAGCGCCGGGCACGGTGCTCGACCATGCATTCCTCGACGCGCACACCAGCGGCCTCGAAGCGCTTCGCGAGCACGTCGCAGCGGCCTCGTGGGAAGAGCTCGAGGCCGAAAGCGGCATCCGCCGCGCGGAAATGAAGCAGGCCGCTGCCATCTACATCCATGCCGGTAGCGTCATCGCGTGCTGGGCAATGGGACTGACCCAGCACCGCCACGGTGTCGCGAACGTGCGCGAGATCACGAACCTGCTTCTGCTGCGCGGAAACATCGGCCGGCCCGGCGCCGGCGTTTGTCCCGTGCGAGGACACAGCAATGTGCAGGGCGACCGCACGATGGGCATCTGGCCGTACCCGATGCCCGAGTTCCTCGATCGCCTCGATGCGGAGTTCGGCATTGCGTCGCCACGACAGCAGGGCCTCGACACCGTTGCCGCGCTCGGTGCCATGCGCGAAGGCCGGGTCAAGGTTTTTTTCGCGATGGGTGGGAACTTCGCAGCTGCTGCGCCCGATTCCGCACGCGCCGCCGAAGCTCTCGGCCTCTGCGAAATGACGGTGCACGTGTCGACGCGGCTCAACCGTTCCCACGTCGTTCCCGGCGCCGAGTCGATCATCCTGCCCGCGCTCGGGCGCACCGATCGCGACGTGCAGGACGGCAAGCGGCAGTTCGTCACCGTCGAAGACTCGATGAGCATGGTGCACCGCTCCGAAGGCACGCTGGCGCCGGCCTCCCTGCAGCAACGAAGTGAAGTGGCGATCGTGGCCGGTCTCGCGCGCGCGACGCTCGGCCCGAAGAGCGCGGTAGCGTGGGAAGAGATGGCTGCCGATTACGACCGCATCCGTGACTCGATCGAACACGTCATCGCCGGCTTCGACGATTTCAACCACAGGGTTCGCCGGCCGGGCGGCTTCCGGTTGCCGAATACGGCCAGGGACCGGCGCTTCGCGACCGGAGACGGCCGCGCGCACCTGACGGTCAACGCCCTCGCCGGGATCCGCCTCGGCGACGGCGAATTCCTGCTGATGACGATCCGCAGCCACGACCAGTTCAACACGACGGTTTACGGGCTCGACGACGTGTACCGCGGCATCACCGGAGAGCGCGATGTCGTGTTCATGAACCGCGAAGACATCGAGGCTGCGGGCCTGGCGGCCGGAGACCGCATCGACGTCGTCAGCGTTTTTGGCGGCATCGAGCGGCGCATCCGCCGTTTCCGGGTCGCCCGGCACGAAATCCCGCGGCGCTGCCTCGCTGCGTATTTCCCGGAAGCCAATCCGCTGGTCGCGCTCGAGGATTTCGCGCAGGGGAGCCGCACCCCGGCGTACAAGTCGATTCGCGTAACGGTCGAGAAGAGTGCGGCGGACGCCGCGGACTGAGCTCCCTTCGATGGGGCGCGTGGATGTAGCCGTTCGCCGCTCGCGCCTTGCCGCCCTTCGGGGTCGCGGCAACAGCGTGATCAGCGCGCGTTGCGGCGGCGCGACTCGAAAAGGTCGGCCAGCGTCGCCATCTCGCGCAGCACTTCGAAAGCATCGAAGCGTGCGTCCCACGGCTCGCCGCGAAGCTCGCGGTAAGCGCGGCGTACGTTGAAGATCACGCGCTCGGGCTCGTTCCACCCGGCGAAAGGGCCAAGGTCGATGCGGGTTGCCGCATCCACCTCGCTCGCGCCGGCATCGAAGAAGCGACGCGATTCGGCCTCGACGTACTGGAAATAGCGCTTGAGCTCGCGCACGCCGTCGGTGTCGGTCACCGGTCCATGGCCCGGCACGACGATCGCAGGCGCCAGCGCAATGACGCGGTCGAGCGCGGCATACCACTGCGCGTACGTGCCTTCCCATCCGACCGGCGTGCAGCGGTTCCACAGCACGTCGCCGCCGAAGAGAATCGAGCGCTCGGGAAGATGCACGACGATGTCGCCGGGAGTGTGCGCCGGCCCAACGTAGATCAGCTCGGCGCGCAGTCCGTCCAGGTCCAGCGTCAGCGTGTCATCGAAAAGCGTGGTCGGTGGCGTGAGCCGGATGCCGCGAAAATCGTAATCCGCCAGCGCCTTCGTGAACCGCTCCAGCCCGTCCGGGCTCTCGTGCATTTCGCAGAGCTGGCGCAGCTGTTCGGGAGAAACGTCGCTCAGCATCGCCTCGGCGCAGAGGCGATGGCCGATCAGCTCGGCGCCGGTGCAGAGCTGGTTGCCCCAGCAGTGGTCGCCGTTGTGGTGCGTGTTGACGACGCGCCCCGGCGGCGACGGATGAACGCTCGCGTACAGATCGAGCATCGCGCGCGTGCGCGGCAGGTCCCACAGCGTGTCGACGACGAGGCCGCCGCCGCGTGCGACCAGGCCCGAATTACTCCAGCCGAAGCCGCGATCCGGCTGCAGGCAAGCGTAGACATCGGCGTCGAGGGCGACGAGCTCCATCGGGGCGCTGCTCAACTCTCCCTCCCGAACGCTTCGTCGAACATGGCCTGGTTGCGCCCGTACACCTGCTGTCCGCCGGCGACGAAGAAGACTTCGCCGGTGATCCACGATGCTGCCGGCGAGGCGAGGAACGTGACGGCGTAGGCCACTTCTTCCGGGCGGCCGAAGCGCGGGATCGGAATGCCCTCGCAGAGCTTCATGATCTCGGGATGGTAGGTGTTCTCGAACGCTTCGGTGCGGACCGGGCCGGGAGCGACGCAGTTGATGCGCACGTTCGGCCCCCATTCGAATGCCAGCGTACGCGACAGCTCTAGAACGCCCGCACGCGCTGCGCTCGTGTGGGCGATGCCGGGAAAACCGCGACCGACGACGGCGATCACGTTGACGATCGAGCCGCCGCCTGCCTCGAGCATCGGAACCCCGAACACCTGCGTCATGTTCCAGGTGCCGGTGAGGTTCGTGTCGATGACGGCGTTCCAGCCTTTCGGTTTGTAGTCGCGTGCCGGCTGCGCGAACTGGCCGCCGGCGTTGTTGACGAGGATGTCGATGCGACCGAACAGCCCGCTCGCGCGCACGGCCAGCGCTTCGACCGTCTCGCGACTGCGGATGTCGACGTGCGCGGTCTCGACGCGCCGCGACGTTGCCGCGCGAATTTCTGTCGCCACGTCGTCGAGGCGCTCGACGTTGCGCGCGGCCAGCAGCAGGTCGGCACCGGCATCGGCAAGGTTGCGCGCGATTGCACGACCGATTCCTCCGGCTGCGCCGGTGACGAGCGCGGTCTTTCCGGCGAGCAGATCGGGCGCAAACACACGTGTGGGAAGCGGCGGAGCCGGAACCAGAGCTGGCATCGAACCCCCGAAGACAACGCGAACGCCGCAGGTGTAGCGGGGGCCCGGCACCGACGAAAGGCCGCGCATACCGATCGTCCGGTTGGCGGTCCCCTTCCTGCGTCGCCTGGACGATGCTGGCCGGATGTCCTCCGCGCACCACCGGCCCGTGTACCCGCTCGCGCGCCGCCTGGGCCGCCTTGCTGCGCCGGTCGCGCTGGCCCGACTCGGGATCATGGGCATGGGCATCACCGACACCGTCGTCGTCGGGCAGCTCGCGCCCGATCAGCTTCCGCTGCTGGCGCTCGGCTGGGCGCCGACGGGGGTATTGCTGGTCACGGGTATCGGTCTGCTGCTGGGCGTGCAGGTGCTGGTCGCGCGCGCGATCGGCGAAGGAAGGCCGGACGATGCAGGTGCGGTGTGGAGACGAGGGCTGGTGCTCGCGGCGGCGGCCGGCATCGTCGGCGCCGCGTTGCTCGCCGTGCTGGTCGAGCCGCTGCTCGATGCGGTCGGCATCGATCCCGCCCTTGCGACTGCCAGCGCCGCCGTTTCGCGTATTCTCGGTCTCAGCCTCGGGCTGCACCTTGCGTACGTCTGCTGCGCGTTCTTCGTCGAAGCCGTGCAGAGGCCGGTCGCCGGCACCGTCGTGATCTGGACCGCCAACGTCGTGAACCTCGCGCTGAACCTGCTGCTGGTCCCGCGGCTCGGTGCGTGCGGATCGGCGTGGGCGACGGTAGGCGGCAGGCTGTTTCTCTTTGTTTCGCTCGCCGCGTGGATCGTCTTCTCGACTGCGGGACGTTCGCACTCCGTCACGCGGCGTGCACCAAACGCTCCGAGCTATCGCGCGCTGCTGCGAGTCGGTGCAGCGGCGGCCGTCAGCCAGCTCGCCGAGGCAGGCGCGTTCTCGTCGCTGACGATCATCGCCGGCCGCATCGGCGCCCAGTCCATCGCGGCTTACCAGTTGCTGCTCAACATGCTCGCGCTCGTGTTCATGTTCTCGCTTGGAGTGTCCGCGGCTACCGCCGTGCTGGTTGCCGAAGCGTGGGGCGCGAGGAATCTCGACGAGACCGGTCGCATCGGCTGGACCGGCCTTGCGCTCAACAGCAGCGTCATGCTCGTCGCTGCTGCGGTGCTGCTGCTGGCGAGCCGTCCGATATCCTCGGCGATGACTTCCGATCCGGCGCTCGCGTTGCTGCTTGCGTCGCTCATGCCGATGGCTGCGCTGGTGCTCGTGCCTGACGGGGGCCAGGTGGTCGTCGCCGCAGCGCTGCGGGCCCGCGGCGACAACTGGCTGCCGACGGCGAGCCACGTTCTCGCCTACGTCATCGTGATGCCGCCGCTTGCGTGGTGGCTCGGCGAGCACGCGGGCCGCGCTGTCGCGGGGCTCGTCGAGGCCATCGTCATCGCGAGCTTTCTATCGGTCGGCGTCCTGATGGCAAGGCTGCGTCATCTCGGCCGCCACTGAGAATCGCCGCTACTGCGCGCCGTCGAGAAACCCCGTCAGTCCCGATGCCGAGTGCGGGCCGATCGCGATCTGCTCGAGCACGCCGACTCCTTCCTCGTCGCCCATCCGGGCGCGCACGACCTGCTGCGTGTGCAGGTTGTCGAACGCGAGAGGATCGAGGTCGGCAGAGTCCCAGGATTCGCCGGTGATCGCCATCTCGCCTTTCCAGCGGCCGTGGCCCCACTCGGGGTGCTGGTAGCCGATTCCCTTCATGTGGAAGGTCAGCAGCGGTTCCAGTGAAATTTCGTGACGGCTGCCGTCGCGGCCGACCAGCGCGAGGTCGGCATGACGCGCGCGCCTCGTGCCCGGCTCGTACTGGAGACGATGCTCGACGCGAGCCATGTATCGGATGCCGGCGTCGTTGACTCCGGGAACGTCGTCGGGAGTCTCGTAAGCCGGCACGAACGCGCCGTCCTGGTGCCACGGCGTCCCGTCGCTCTCCTCGAACGTCGCAAAGTGCGTGCAGTAGCGTTTCCAGTGGATCGGCGCCCACAGGAAGAAGAACTGCGGCATTTCCAGCCGCGGCGCGCCGTCCATTTCCGGCGGGCCGACCGGACGGATTCCCCACGAGCGGTCCTTCGTGCCGAACACGCGCTCGCGCTCGATCGCCAGCGTGCGGCCCGCGTAGCGCACGGTTCCTTCCCAGCGCCCGTACTGCGCGAAGCGCGTCGCATCCATGAAGATGCGCTGCCCGATGCGTCGCGTCTGGCGCCCCTCTTCGACGCAGGCCGTGCGCGCCGAGAACATGAGGTCGACTTCGATCCCGGTGTCGTTCGGAGCGATGACGACGCGCACTCTTTTCATCGGCTCGACGATCTGGATCGAGAACGGTCCGACGGTCGTGTCGGAAGGATCCTCGGGAGCGCGGCGCGAGGCATGGAACGAATGCTGCTCCCCGTCTCTTGCGATCGAGAATCCGCAGTCGAGAATGCCGCGGTGCGGGTACAGCCCCATGCCGATGCCGAAGTAAAAATCCCCGTCTGCGGCATAACCGTTGAACCAGTAGCGATCGTAGACGTTGCGGTCGCTGGAGGCCGGATGCGCGACGGGCTCGGGTGTCTGGTGGATCGGATAGTCGTCGAATTTCGAGAGCACGTCATCCTCCTGCAGCGCGTTGCCGTTGTGGCGGCTGCGCACGCCGTCGCACCGGCGCGAACGCTCGATCCATATGCGAGCGGCGCCGGCCAGTCGACCAGCCCAGGCCGCAGCCGGCTATTTGCTGCCGTCCTGCGTAGGGCAGAGCAGCGCGGTCTGCGGATCCTGCAGGTAATGACCGAGTCGCAGGACGTCCGCATAGCGGATCTGACGGTCGCCGTCGATGTCGCAGACCCAGATCGGGCACGGCTTCTTCTTCATGATCGCGAACGCGATCCAGCGAAGATCCTCGTTCGAGATGATGCCGTCGCCGTTCCAGTCCCCGCACGTGGCATTGGCGGCCGGCGGCACGTGGTTGACGCGGCGGTACAGCTGGATGCTGCCGGCAGTGGCGATGCGCTCGAAGCGCATCTGGTCGCCGAGGTTGCCGAGGATCTGCATCACCGGCTCGCGTCCCGGCACGTCCCGCGACGCCACGTATTCGACGGTGTCCGGGTTGGCCTGCTTCTCGCCGTGGATGCCCCAGTTACTTTCCTCGAAAGGGTTCGGGAACATGTAGATATAGCGGCGGTGGCTGAGATGCGGAACAAGCGAGTAGTCCGCGGCGACCACCGCGTCCTTCGGGATCCGCGCGAGCAGCCGGTTGGCCTGCGCGATCCTGTCGTCCGACTTCAGCATCTCCCACGCCTCCGGAAGCACCTGGAGGCGATTGAGCGGCACCTTGCTCAGCCAGATGTTGGAGGCCACCGCGGCCGCCAGTAGCGCGAGCTCGGGCAGCGGCGCACGGGCGAGAAAAAAGCGCGGCGTCGCCGCAACGCCGCCGGGGTCCTGCGACAAAGAAGGTGCCGTCTTCGGCCGCTGCCATTTCGCGACGGCGTCGACCGTGGCGACGATCAGGAACGGCAGGATCGTCGCCTGGTAGTGGTACGAGAGGTCGCGCATGTACTGCGCGTCGGACAGAAGATTGGCCACCAGGGGCGCAGTCGCCGGAATCAGCCACAGCGGCGCCAGCACGAACAGGTAAAGCTGCGCCAGCCCGACCTGAAGCAGGTAGATGCCGTTCTCGTGCTGCAGGAATTTCGACGTGATCCATGCCGGGTCTTTCGAGTGGTAGCCGAGGCTCGAAAGGAACCCTCCGGTCTTGAACCGGAAGAATCCCATTCCGTTGAAGTGCGGCAGGATCACCCACACGCAGAGCGCGAAATAGAGCGTCGCAACCGTCGCCAGCACGAAGCCGGTGCGCCGGCGCCGCGCGTCGAGCAGGAGCACGAGGCCGACGCCGATGAAGACCAGCGGCACGTCCTCCTTGCACGACATCGCCAGTGCCGAGGCGATCCAGAAGACGGCGAGGCGGCCTCCGCGCAGAGCGTCGATCGCCGCCAGCAGGAACGTCTGCGCAAACGCGTCGGGGTGCGCGTGGTCGAGGTTCAGGTTCTGGACTGCAGGGTTCAGCAGGTAGCCGGCGGCGAGCACCAGCGCGAGCCACGGGCGCTGCGGCACCTCGCGAAGCGAGATGCGCATGACGAACCAGGCCCCGGCGGCGATGAACAGGGTCTGCATGACGAGCAGCGCGCGAGCGTCGTCCCAGATCCAGTACAGCGGCGCGAGCACGAAGGAGAACAAACGGACGTGGTCGCCGAGCAGGTGGAGGCCGCGCACCGTGACGAAGTAGTCCGTGCCGTGCCCGGCCAGCCAGACGCCCTGGTCGAACGTGCCAAGATCAAAGGCGTAGGTCTTGAAGCGGTCGTGGGAGATGCACGTGTAGAGCGAGAAATACGCGAAATAGACCCCGGCCAGGAGCAGGACCAGAAGCCGGACGGTGCGGACGTGACGCTGGAAAGACGGCATCGGGGCGACAGTCGCGTCTTTGATCTTCGACATGCTGCGACGGCAAGTTGCGGCGCTACGCCGACGGGCGGAAACGCTGCTGGATCGTGCAGGCACTGAGCAGCATCATCAGCGCCGGATCGATGGCGGTGCGCTCGGCGACGCTCATCGCGGGCAGGCGGTCGAGCAGGCCGACGACCTTGCCGCGGTCGTAGAAAGGCAGCGATTCGAGCGCTTGGCCCCTCAGCGTCTCCTGCAGCAGCTCGTGCAGCTTGCCGTCCGGCGCTAGCGCCACCGGCGGGCTCGTGAACGGATGCTTGTGGCGAGCGTAGACGGTTTCGGTCAGCACCGGCCTGGCCGCTTCGCGAAGCACGTATTTTTCGACGGTGCCGCGGATCTTCTGGCGCACCGGCAGGCTGCGCACCAGCTCGACGACGTGATGGTCGAGGAAAGGTACGCGGCCCTCGACCGAATGCGCCATTTCCATGCGGTCGCCGAGCATCGTCAGCACGTAGTTCACCAGCTGCGTCTTGGCCCAGAGGTACAGCGACTGGTGCACCGGAGAGCGTCCGGCGAGCTGCCCCGCGACGTCGATGTGGTCGATGAGGCCGCCGAAAGAATCACGACCGGCCATCAGGCGCAGGTACTGGTCGGAGAACAGCGCGTGCATCTTGCGGCCGGTGCTGCCGTAAGCCTCCATCCAGGACGGCACGAATCCGAGCGCGGTTTTGACGCGCCCGGCAGGAAGCGAGTTGCCGTCGGGCAGCAGCAGGCCGTGGCTCAGCGGATTGGCGCTGTCGAGCTCGGCAAGAAGGCGCGCGACGACCTGCGGCTCCTGTCCGGCGCTGTCGTAGAGCAGCATGTCACGGCGAAACGGCGGATAGCCGCCGAGAATCTCGTCGGAGCCTTCGCCCGTCAGGACGACCTTGTATCCGGCTTCGCGCACCGCGCGGCTCAGCACGAACTTGGCCACGCCGTGGGCGTTGAGGCACAGCGTTTCGCCGTGCCAGATCGCGTCGGCAAAATGCTCCGCGAGATCGGCCTGGGCCAGCGCAATCGGCTGGAATTCGGCGCCGACCTTGTCGGCCATCTCGCGCGCAATCGGCCCTTCGTCGTATTCGGCGCGGTCGAAGCGCAGCGTAAAGGTCCGGATCGGTTTGATTCGATGCCGGCTCGCCAGGCCGAGCACGGCGCAGGAGTCGATGCCGCCGCTCAGGTAGCAGCCCACCGGTACGTCGGCGCGCAGGCGAAGCCGGACAGCCTCGTCGAGCGCATCGCGCAGCAGCTCGGCGCATTCCGCGTCGCTGCGCTCGTCGACGGCGTCGGCAAGCGGATAATCGAAGTCCCAGTAGCGCTGGATTTCCACGCGACTGCCGCTTGCGACGAGCAGGTGCCCCGGCGGCACCTGGCGCACCGACGCGAACAGCGTGCGGTCCTGGCGCGGAACGACGAGGCTGTTCGCATCGAAGAACGACTCATGGTCCCAGCGCGCGGGCACTCCGGCCGCGAAGAGCGCCTTGGCCTCGGACGCGAACAGCAGCTTGCCGCCGCGCTGCGCGTAAAACAGCGGCTTGATGCCGAAGCGGTCGCGACCGGCAACGAGGATGCGCCGGCGCGAGTCCCACAGCACGAACGCGAACTCGCCGCGCAGGTGCTCCATGCACCCCAGGCCGAGGTCCTCGTACAGGTGCAGCAGGATCTCGCTGTCGCTGCGCGTCGCGAAGCGGTGTCCCTTGTCTTCGAGCTCGCGCCGGATGCGTTCGAAATCGTAGAGCTCGCCGTTGACGACCGCGTGGATGGTCGCGTCCTCGTTGGCAAGCGGCTGGTCGCCGGTGGAGAGATCGATGATGCTCAGCCGCGCATGACCGAGCCCGATCCTGGCTTCCTCGTCGATCCAGCAGTGCCTGGCGTCCGGGCCGCGGTGGTGCAGCGCGCGTGTGGCTCGCTCCACACTGCCGGCGTCGACAGGCTCGCCGTCGGACAGGATCGCGACGATTCCGCACATGGCGGTTGTCCTATCGCGGGAAGGCGGTAGCGAAAAGGCCGCGTCCGCTCGCCCGCTCAGGCAAAGCCGGCGAGGCGGCCGAGCTGGAAGACGGCGAAGCTTGCCGTCCACGCCAGCGCCGTCATGTAGCCGAACAGGAACGCCGGCCACGCCCAGCCGCCCGTTTCCCTGCGGACCACCGCCAGGGTGCTCATGCACTGGCAGGCCAGCGCGAAGAACACCATCAGCGACAGCCCTACCAGCGGGCTGTAGACCGGCCTGCCGTCGGGATGCGTGTCGGCGCGCATGCGGTCCCGCAACGCCACGCTTCCCTCGCCGCCCTTCTTCCCGCCGCCTGCGTCGTCCACTCCGTAGATCACGCCCATCGTCGAGACGAACACTTCGCGCGCCGCGAATGCACCGACGATGCCGACGCCGATCTTCCAGTCGAAACCGAGCGGGGCGATGGCCGGCTCCAGCGCCTTGCCCATGCGTCCGCCGGCGCTGTTCGCCAGCGAATCGGCCTGCCACTGCGCGTGCGCAGCGGCGGGAGCACCGGGCGGCGGCTCGGGCAGCTTCGGGAACGACAGCAGCACCCACAGGCCGATCGTGCACCACAGGATCACGCTGCCGGCCTCGGTCAGGAATAACCGCGAGCGCATCCACATGAGCTGCAGAACGCTCGTCAGCATCGGCATGCGGTACGGCGGCAGCTCGAGGATCAGCGGCACCCGCGGGCCGCGCAGCACGGTGCGACCGAGCACCGCAGCCGCACCAAGCGCCGTCAGCGTGCTGAACACGTACATCGCGACCATCAGCAGGCCCTGCACCGGCACGAAGCCAAAAACTTTCGACGGAGGATACAGCGCGGCGATCACCAGCGTGTAGACCGGCAGCCGCGCCGAGCAGGTCATCAGCGGGATCACCATCATCGTCAGCAGCCGGTCGCGGCGGCTTTCCATCGTGCGCGTGGCAAGGACCGCCGGAATCGCGCACGAAAATCCCGACAGCATCGGCACGAAGGCGCGGCCGTGCAGGCCCACCGACCGCATCACGCGATCCATGAGGTACGCCACCCGAGCGAGATATCCGGAGTCTTCGAGCACGCCGAGCATCAGGAACAGCAGCAGGATCTGCGGAAGGAACACGAGCACGTTTCCGACGCCGCCGACGATGCCCTGCACGACCAGGTCGGTGAGGATACCCGCCGGAAGCACCGCCGACAGCCAGCTTCCGGTCGCATCGAAGACGCGCTCGACGAGCGAGATCGCGGGGTCGGCCCACGCGAACAACGCCTGGAACACCACCAGCATCACGAGGAGAAACGTCGCGAAGCCCCAGACCGGGTGCAGCAGCACCGAGTCGATACGCTCGGTCAGCACCGCGGTGCTCGACGGCGCGTACAGCGAAGGAACGTGGGCGTCGAGGAACGCGTAGCGCGCGCCGATGATTTCCCCGTCGAGATCACGACCTCGCGCCGCAGCTCTCTCCTCTTTCAGTTTCTCGCGCAGCCCGTGCGGAACGGCCTCCAGCTCGTCGTCCCCGTGGATGCTCGTCAGTGCCCACAGCGCCAGCGCCTGCTTTGCGCCTGCGCTCGCGGCAACGCCCGACGCAACACCTGCGGCAATACCTGGGGCAATACTTGGGAAGGGAGAAAGCGCATCGAGCCACTGCCGAGGAAGCTCCGTCGCGATGCGGTCGGCGCAAGCAAGGACCGCCTGCGGATACGGAATGGCCGGACGCGGCGGAGTGCGGGGCGACGCCAGTGCATCGGCAACGGCCGCCTGCAGTTCGGCCATGCCCTGACCGGTTCGAGCGGAAGTGGGGATGCACGGGATCCCGAGCAGCAACGACAGCGCCTTTGCGTCCGGCAGCGATGAACCCGCCTCGTCGATCAGGTTGAGCGCGACGACCGCAGGCACGCCGAGCTCGAGGATCTGCAGCACGAGGTAAAGGTTGCGCACGAGCTGCGTGGCGTCGGCGACGATCAGCGCGAGGTCGGGCTTCGGGTTGCCGTTCCATCCGAGCAGCGCGTCGATGGCGATCTGTTCCTCGGCCGAGCGTGCCGACAGCGAGTAGCAGCCGGGAACGTCGAAGACCTCGGCATCGAGCGACGCTCCGTCACGTTGCGCAAAGCGCGCGCGGCCGCTTCGCCGGTCGATCGTGATGCCCGGGTAATTGCCGACGCGGGCCCGCTGACCCGTCAGCCTGTTGAACAGGGTGGTCTTGCCGGTGTTCGGATTGCCGACAACGGCGACGAGCGGAGCAGCGTCGCTGTTGCGAAGGACCGGCGACGCGTCGTCGTGACAGGAAACCGCTGCGCCGGTCGCGCTCACGACCTGCAGCCGGAGCAGGCCGCAACACTCGCGTGCGCCGGCTCGGGCGACAGCACGTCGGTCGGCTCTCCGGAAAACACCGTGACTTCGGCGGCCTCCGCGACGCGGATCGAGAGGCGGCAGCCGCGCACCAGGAGCTGGATCGGATCTCCGAGGGGAGCCACGCGCACGACTTCGACCGGCGTGCCCGGCACCAGGCCGAATTCCATCAGGCGGCGGCGAAAGCCGGGCTGGCCGCCGACGCGAAGCACCTTCGCGCGACTGCGAAGCGGAAGATTGGAGAGCGGGGTCACCATCGCAAAGCCTTGATCGCCTCGGCGGCACGGGGAGGCTCGGCTCCCTTTGGCGCCATCCTGAAAACGATGTTCAATTTCGGAATACGGCAGCGGGGGGCGGCTGTCAATCCCCGTCGCCTCCGGCGCTGCCCGACTCGCGCGCCGGCGGCGCTTTTTTCTCTGAAAAACCGGCAGGTTGGACTGGAAACGCCGCTTCGACGGCTTCGGCGATGACCTCCGACAGCGTCGGGTGGGGAAACACCGTCGCGAGGATCTCCGCTTCGGTCAGCTCCCCCGCCAGCGCGAGTGCAAAGGCCGGGATCAACTCGGTTACTTCGGGGCCGATCAGGTGGGCACCGACGAGCTCGCCGGTGGTCGCATCGAAGAGCGTCTTGCAGAAGCCGTCGGTCTCGCCGAGCGCACGGGCCTTGCCGTTTCCGACGAACGTCGCGCGCCCGATCCTCAGCGTGCGTCCGGCCTGCTTCGCCGCCGCTTCGGTGAGGCCGACGCTCGCAGCCTGGGGCCGCGCGTAGGTGCACGAAGGAACCTGGCTCGCGATGAGCGGTCTCGCACCGGCGGCCCCGGCGATGCGGTCGATGCAGACGACTGCTTCGCGACTCGCCTTGTGTGCGAGCCACGGCGGTCCGGTCAGGTCGCCGATCGCGTAGATCCCTTCCTCGCCGGTCGCGAGCCACTCGTCGACGACGACGTGGCCGCGGTCGACGCGCACGCGGGTCTGCTCGAGCCCGAGGCCTTCGACGTTGGCCGCGATGCCGGTGGCGACCAGCAACCTGTCGGCGCGAACCGCCTCGGTGCCGGAGGCCATCGTCAACGTGAGGCTCACCGAATCCTGCTCCTTCGCGACGTCGGAAACCGTCGCGCCGGTGAGGATTCGAACGCCCTGCTTCTTCATCGCGCGCTGCATCGCCTCGCCGATGTCGGCGTCTTCCAGCGGCAGGATGCGCGGCTGCATCTCGATCAACGTGACCTCGGATCCGAGAGTGCGGAAGAAACTCGCGAACTCGACGCCGATGGCACCGGCGCCGACGACGGCGAGCGAACCAGGCAGCGCGGGCGGGACGAGCGCGTCCGGATAAGTCCAGACGACGCGGCCGTCGCTTTCCATGCCGGGCGGCACTTTCGCGCGCGCGCCGGTGGCAAGGATGATGTGACGGGCACAGACGACGCTTTCTCCTGCCGCGGCCTTGATGCGGACTTTTCCACGACCGTCGAGCGTGGCGTCTCCTCGCAGCACCGGCACCTTGGCCGCGCGCAGCAGGGCCTCGACGGTCTTTTCCATTCGCGACGCGGTCTTGCGCGCGCGATCGACGATGGCCGCAAGATCGATCTCGACGGCGCTTGCGCGGATGCCGAACGAAGCGGCATCGCGCATCGTCGCGAACACTTCGGCCGAGCGCAGCAGCGCCTTCGTCGGAATGCAGCCCTGGTTCGCGCAGACGCCGCCGAGGCGGTCACGCTCGACGACGGCCGCCGACAGTCCACGCGCGGCGGCGCGAAGCGCGGCGACGTAACCGCCGGGTCCCGCGCCGATCACGACGACGTCGAAGCTTTGAGCGCCTTCTGCCATCGCCCTTCAGACCAGCATGCGCGCCGGCTCCTCGAGCAGGCGGCGGATTTCGGCCAGCAGCCTGGCACCGGTAGTGCCGTCGAGCACGCGATGATCGGCGGATACCGACAGCGTCATCACGGTGCCGGCGACGACGTTTCCATTTTCGACGACCGCGCGAGGCTCGGCCGCTCCGACTCCGAGGATGCAGGCCTGCGGAGGATTGATGATCGCGAACATTTCGCCGACGCCGTGCATGCCGAGATTCGAGATCGTGAATGTTGCGCCGTCGTACTCGCTGGGCGCGAGCTTGCCGTCGCGTGCGCGCGCGGCCAGCGCGCGAATCGTCTCGCCGATCGCCGCAAGGCCGAGTCCGTCGGCGCCGCGCACCACCGGCGTCACCATGCCGTCGTCGAGGGCGACCGCCACGGCGATGTCGATCCGATCGTGGCGGATGATGCCGCCGTCGTCGCTCCACGAAGCGTTCGCCTCGGGAACGCGCCCGAGCGCAATCGCAGCGGCGCGCACGACGAAGTCGTTGACCGAGATCGAAAGGCCGTCGGCCTTCAGCCTCTCGCGCACGTCGAGCAGCCGGTCCACGCGGCAGTCCGACGACAGGTAGAAATGAGGAATCGTCGCCTTCGAGCGCGTCATCCGCTCGGCAATCGTCTTACGCACCCGCGACATCGGTGCGGGTGCGGCGGCGGCTCGCGTTGGCGTCGCACCCGGCGCGGCCGGACGAGAGCTCACCAGGGCGAGCGGAGACGTGCGACCGACTGCCGCCTCGACGTCAGCCTTGCAGATCTTGCCGCCGATCCCGCTCGCCGAAAGGGATGCGAGCGGGATGCCGGCCTGCGCGGCCATCCGGCGCGCAAGAGGAGTGGCCGCAATCTCCGCGTCGTCGTCACCGCTTGCGGCCTCGCGCGCGGGCCTTGCGACGTGCAGCAGCGGCGGTTTTCGTGGTTCGACTTTTTTCTCGTCGCCACGCGCCGGACGCTCCGGCTTCGCCGCTTCCCTCTCACTCGGCGCGGGCGCCTGTCGCTGACTCGGCGCAGGCGCCTGTGGCTGACTCGGCGCGGGCGCTTGTTGCTGACTCGGCGCAGGCGCTTGTTGCTCACGCGACGCGGCCGCTTCCTTCTCGCGAGGCGGCGCCGTGTTGGCAGCCGTCGTATCTTTGGCTTCCTCCGCGTCCTTCCCGCCTTGGGCCTGAGCGTTCTCGCCGCCCTTCTGCTCGACTTCGTGCGGAGCGTCGGCCGACGCTTCGCCAATCGGTTTCGACTGCGCCGCCGCCTGCGCGTCGGTCTCGATTTCTGCGAGCACCGAGTCTACCGCAACGGCGCCGCTCCCTGCCGCGACGACGATGCGCGCGAGCACGCCGGCTTTCGGAGCCTGGAGGTCTACCGTCGATTTCTCGGTTTCGATCTCGGCAATCGCTTCGCCTTCGGCTACCGCTTCGCCTTCGCTCTTGAACCACGCCGTCACCGACCCTTCCGACATCGAGTCGGACAGGCGCGGCATCCGCACCTCGACTTTCATGACAGGGCCTCCAGCACGGCGCGGGCAGCGGCATCGACGATCGCGTCCGTGTCGATGCCGTAGTGATGAAACAGGTCGGGAATGTCGCCCGACTGGCCGAACTTCCCGTTGCCGAGCGGCACGATGCGGTAGTCGGCAACGCCTCCGAGCCAGCTGAGCGCGGCCGGATGCCCGTCGATCACCGAGACCAGCGAAGCGCCCGGCGCCAGCACCGAAAGCTGCCGCTCGAGGTGGCACAGCGCGTTCCTGTCGCCCGCCCGACGAGCGTGCGAGGCCGCAACCCACTCCTCGTGGCAGCGGTCGGAGGACGTGACGACGAGCAGCCCGGCTTCGGGCATGTCTTCCCGGATCATCTCGACGGCCTGGCTCGCTTCGGCCGTGACGACGCCGGTGGCGACGACGGCAAGCGAGCTTCCGGCAGCCGGCGGAATCAGCCAGTAGGCACCGTGGACGATGTCGCCGGCCAGCGCGTCGTCGATCTCGCGCTTCGGCTGTGCCAGGTGCCGCGTCGAAAGGCGCAGGTACACGGAGGAGCCGTCGGGCTTCTGCATGTACTCGAACGCGAACCGCAGGATCGTCGCGAGCTCGTCGACGTAGGCAGGCTCGAACGACAGCAGGCCCGGCTGCCCAATCCCGATGAGCGGCGTACTCACCGACTGGTGGGCCCCGCCTTCGGGCGCGAGCGCAAGACCCGAGGGTGTCGCGACGAGAAGGAAGCGCGCGTCCTGGTAGCACGCGTAGTTCAACGCATCGAGGCCGCGCGCGATGAAAGGATCGTAGACCGTGCCGACCGGCAGCAGGCGCGCGCCGAACAGGCTGTGCGACAATCCCATCGCCGCGAGCGCAATGAACAGGTTGTTCTCGGCGATGCCGAGCTCGATGTGGTGTCCCGACGGTGAGGCAACCCAGCGCTGCGTCGTCGCGAGATTTTCGTCGACGAACGCGTCGGGCTGGGGCTTACGGTCGAAGACGCCGCGGCGACTGACCCACGCGCCGAGGTTCGTCGAGCTGGCGACGTCGGGAGATGTCGTGACGATGTGGTCGGCCAACTCGCCGCCGGTTCGCGCGAGCTCGCCGAGGATGCGGCCGAAACCTTCCTGCGTCGACATCGATTCGGCGTGCGGAGCGGGGAATTTGGCCGGGACGGCGATCGGCGCCGCCTCCAGGCGCCGCGGTGGATGCTGGTAGAGGGCGCTACCGGCAACGAGGCGCTCGAGCGCGGTCGCGTCGCCCAGCGTTCCTTCCCAGGGATCCCACTCGTGCCCTTCGCGCACGCCCATCGATGCGCGGAATTTCTCCATCTGCTCGGGGCTCATCAGCCCTGCGTGATTGTCCTTGTGACCGGCGAACGGCAGGCCGTAGCCCTTGATCGTGTACGCGAGGAAGCAGGTTGGCCTGTCGTCGGTCGCGGCGTGGAACGCGTCGAGGATCGTTTCCATGTCGTGGCCGCCGAGGTTCGTCATCAGCGCGGCCAGCGACGGGTCGTCGTGCTCGTCGAGGATTTCGCGGATTCCCGACGTGCCTGCCAGATCGCGCTGCAGGTGCTGGCGGAACTCGCCGCCGCCGCGATAGACCAGCGACGAGTAGAGCGAGTTCGGACAGCTCTCGATCCAGCTCCTCAGCGCGTCGCCGCCGCGGCGCGCGAAGGCCTGCTCGAGGCGGCGCCCGTACTTCATCGTCACGACGCGCCAGCCCATGTTCTCGAACACCGCGTCGATGCGCTGGAACATGCGGTCCTCGATCACGAGATCGAGGCTCTGGCGGTTGTAGTCGATGATCCACCACAGGTCGCGCACGTCGTGCTTCCAGCCTTCGAGCAGGCACTCGAAGACGTTGCCCTCGTCCAGCTCGGCGTCGCCGACCAGCGCGATCATGCGGCCGGGTTTCGTCGCTTCGGGGACCATGCCGCGCGTGTGGACGTAATCGCGGACCAGCGACGCGAAGCTCGTCATCGCGACACCGAGACCGACCGAGCCCGTGGAAAAATCGACGTCGTCGGCGTCCTTGGTGCGCGAAGGATACGACTGGGCGCCGCCGTAGGCGCGGAAGCGCTCGAGGGTGCCGCGCTCCTGGCGCCCGAGCAGGTACTGGATCGCGTGGTAGGACGGGCTCGCGTGGGGCTTGACGGCCACGCGGTCCTCCGGTCGCAGGCAGTCGAACCACAGCGCCGTCATCAGCGTCGTCAGCGACGCCGACGATGCCTGGTGCCCGCCCACCTTCAGGCCGTCGCGCCTCGGCCGGATGTGGTTGGCGTTGTGGATCATCCAGCACGCCAGCCAGAGCACCCGCTTTTCGAGGTCGCGCAGCAGTGCCAGCCGGGAGCCGGGCTGCTCAGGCGTTGTTTCGTTCTTGAGGATGGGACCCTGGTTCATCGGGCAATTCTACACTCAGATTTACCGTTCCCGCATTGCGATTATATCTTAAATAGCGCCGCTTTCAGCAATTTTCGCAAAGAACGGGCAGGCAGGTGCGCCACAATCATCCTCTGCAGGCTCTATTGTGGAAAGACGCAGCGGGGAGCGCCGCGATTCGGGCCGATGCACCGTCCTCACTTGGCCGGGGGGTCGATCGAAAAGCCGTCACCCAGGTCCCCGGGGTCACGCATCCTCAGGCCTTTGTTCGGTTCCGGCGTGCACGGCAGCGGCGCATACCAGCAGACCTGGTTTTGCGGGACCTTGACGACGAGCCCGCTCGGCAGCGTCTCGTCGTGAACGACCGGAGGGCTGGTGCTCTCGAATTCCTTCAGATCGAGCCACGCCGGCATCCCGCGCCACACCGGCGACGCGGCGCCGGCAAGAGCGGTGGCGACCACGAGCAGTCGCAGCAGCAAAGAAGCGCGCTCCCGTGGCTCCGGCAGCGCGAGCACGATCATGTCGATCGCGAGGATCCACAGCGCCGCGCCCTGGTAACGCACCATCGGCGTGTTCGTGAACGAGAACCAGCTCGCCAGCAGCGGCGCCGCCAGCAGCAGCAACGGAAGCAGAGGGCGACGCCCTGTCCACCACGTCCACGATCGGCCGACCAGCATCACGGCGAAGCCGAAAGCCACGGCGGCCAGGGGTCGCAACGCATCGGGCTGGAACCAGCCGAGGGATTCCAGGTGCTGGTGCCACCAGGCCGGATCGCGGAAGGCCATCGATATCGGAGCCACCGCCATCGGCCCCTGGATGAACGCCGTCGCGTCGACGCGCGCGATCCAGTCCACGCCGAGCGGCAGCAGCGCGGCGGGATAGAACGGAAATCCGCTGGAAACCGTGTTGAGGTAGATCCACGTCAGCGCGGGCGGGAGTGCTGCCAGCAGCGCGAGCGTCGCGGCCTGCATCGTCGTCGCGATGCTGCGTCCGCAGCGCCACGTCCACCACGCCAGCGCCACTGCCGGCGTCGCTACCGCCAGGCCCGCGAGCGACAGCTTGATCGTCAGCCCCGTCGCACCGAGGAACGCGAGGCGCACGAGGTCCGCGCGGCGCGGCTCGCGCTCGGCGAGAAGCTCGATGAGCTGGCCACCGATGGCGATACCGTAGACGAACACGACCGTGTCCGGCATCGGGCTGGTCAGGTAGAGGCTGAAAACCAGCTCGGCCAGCGCGACCAGCGACAGGGCGTGGTAGACGTCAGAGGCCAGGTGCGCCGCTGCGCGCCGGCGCAGCAGCCGCGAGCACGCAAACAGGCCGCGGCACG